>JAFGFK010000065.1 GCA_016931135.1 Candidatus Sumerlaeota bacterium
AAATATTTTCGGGCGGTTAGCTCAGCGGGAGAGCATCGGCCTTACAAGCCGAGGGTCACAAGTTCAAATCTTGTACCGCCCACCAGAAGAAAGGCAAAAGGATAAAGGCAAAAGTCAAAAAGTTCCATTTTTAACTTTTTTCTTTTCACTTTTAACTTCATCTATGCGGGGGCGTAGTTCAGTTGGTTAGAACGTCGGGCTGTCAATCCGAAGGTCGCGAGTTCGAGACTCGTCGCTCCCGCCATAAAAAATATCCCCGGAAGATGAAATATTTCTTCCGGGGATTTGCTTTTTGATGGGATGAATATCTCGGGAAATATGATCCGAATGAAGAAAAAGCGCCTTAAAAGAGGACATACAGCAAGCTGCTGATGGCGCCGGATTGAAAGGCGAAAATCAGTACCCCCAGTAAAATTAAAACAATCATGATCGGAGCGATCCACCAGAGTTTTTTCTCCTTCAAGAACTCAAAAAACTCACCCAGTATGGCGATTTCATCCTTGAGCTTGAGAAGGGCGTATATCCCGCCTCCCACCACAGCCAGAAAAATGATAAGTAAAATCCATCGTCCCGTCATTCCTCTACCTCGATCCTTAATTTTTCATTGTATGTTTTTCATTTTACATTTTCTATTTGGCTGCGGCTTCGCCGCGCCGTGTTTTTTGTCAATGGCTTTTGCGGGATAAGGTGGTTAGAAGCGCCCATCCAGCCTTTATCCGCGCCTTTAACTGGGCGTAACTTCTGATCCTCCCGATCTCCCTGATTAGCCTTCCCGGCCTCATGTAAAATGACCGCATCGCGCGCTTTTGCGCCTGTACCAGATTCTCCGAGGTCAATTCCTCCGTGCGTAACACAGCCGATCCCTCCTCCTCGTAATCGCTCCAGTCATTTGAAGTGAGCCAGCCGTGCTCCTTCGCCATTTCATAAAGCTCCGTACCCGGGAAAGGAGTCGCTACATGAAAATTGACATAATCCGGATCGATTCTTTTTGCAAAGCGGATGGTCTCCTCGATGGTTTTCCGCGTTTCACCAGGAAGTCCGAGGATAAAATACGCCATGGATAATATTCCCGCCTCGCGCGTCCACCTGATTGCGTTTACGGAATCCTCAGGCTTGATGTTCTTTCTGGCTTTCTCGAGTATTTCCCCGTTTCCCGATTCCACGCCGTAGGATATGAGAAGGCATCCCGCGCGTTTCATCTTTTGAAGCGTCTCCGGGGATACGGCGTCCACGCGGCTGTTGCATATCCAGCGAAATTCGAGATTCTGCTCCCATATCTTCTCGAAAAAGGCGTTTGCCCATTTTCTATCAAGCGTCAACGAATCGGTCATGAAAACAATGTTTCTGATTCCCAGTTCCTTTTTGATTTCCCTGATTTCCGCGATCACGTTTTCCGGGGAGCGCGTGCGGATTCTGGTTCCCCAAACCTTTCCGGCGCGGCAGAAGATACACTTCCAGGGGCAGCCGCGCGTCGGAATCACGGTTGTGAAAGGCTCATCCTCGAAAAACGGCATTTTGTATTTATCATTCGGTAAAAGACGCCTTGCCGGAAAAGGAAGGGAATCCAGGTTGGAAATATAAGGGCATGGCGAGGTGATGAGGATTTCATCCCCTTTTCGATACGCCAACCCCGGAATATCATTCCACTTTTTCCATTTATGGATTGCCTCGCGAAGGGTTTGTTCCGCTTCATCGATGAAAATCAGATCAGCCTCCGAGTTTTTCAGCGATTCCTCCGGAAGCGCGGAAACATGCGTTCCTGTAAAGGCGTATATCCCGTCGGGATGAGAGGCTTTGAGCCGGTTCATGATGATGGCGTCGTTTTTAAAGGTCGGCGTCGTTGTATTGGCAATCACAAGATCGGGTTTGAAATCAAGGTTGATGCGGATCAGGCCTTCCAGGGTTTCCCCTGATGCCATGGCATCGATAAGGCGAATCTCGCAATGTTCCTGGATCGCCACTGCTGCGAGGTAAGCTAAACCGGTTTGAGGCCAGAGCTCGCCCGCAACGGTTCTTCTTCCGCAACGCCCCACTTCCTTCATGAAATGTTCGCCCGAAAGAGCGGGCGGATTGAGAAAAAATACTTTCAACGTCCGCTCCTTCGCGCAATCAGGTCCGCCAGGAGTCCGATCGCCAGAACCTGCGCGCCGCTCAGAGTAAGGACGGAAATCGTTCCGTCCATTACCTTGTCCAGCGCGAAAAGGCTGAAGCAGAGAACGCCGATGGCAAGGAGGAAGAAAAGGACGCTGATGGGGAGGCAAACCTTCAACGGATTGAAATAAACTATGGTTCTGATGATGGTCAAAAGGATATTCTTGGTGTCGCGAATGGGTCTTATTTTGGATTCGCCGGTTCGTTTATGGTAATCGATCGGGATATATTCCACCCTGAGATCGTTGCACAGAAAGGCGAGCGTCAGGGTGGTGGTAAAGGAAAAACCCCGGGGCAGGATATGATTGAAAGGTTCCGCTTCTTTTTTCCGGAATGCCCGCAATCCGGAATTGAGATCGGGGATTTTCCTTTCCGCAAGATAATTTGCCAGCAATCCGAGGATGAATTTCGCCGGTTGGCGCAACAGGGGAATTTTGACGTTGGAACCGGTGCGCGAGCCAACCGCCATTTCACTATGATCCAAAGCCTTGACAAGCGCGGGTATGGCAGAGGATGGATATGTCCCGTCCGCATCGATGATCACGATTTTCTCGCCTTTGCTGTTGCGAAGCCCGGTTTTGATCGCTGCGCCGTATCCCATGTTGTCCTTGTGTATATGGAATTGATCGATCAAATTTATGTAAGGCGCGATATCCAGCCCATCGGTAGATCCGTCATTCACTACGATGATTTCAAAGGCAAAGGCGTCTCCTATGGAGGAGCGGATATCCCGCGCCACATTCTCGAGAGACGCCTTTTCATTATACGCGGGAATGATTATGGAAACCATCTCATCCTTTTTCGGTTCAGCCATCGATCCTTTTTACCTCAAATGGAATATGCGTAGAAACATATTCCGATTCCCGTTTTCTATTCAACATTAAAATTATGGTTGGATGCCGGATAATGAGCGATTGCGTTAAAGATTTTCCATCTATCCTGGAATATCTCCCGCATTCGCCATTCGCAAATCAATCCGCAATCCGCATTCCGCAACGCCCTGTTCTGATCATTTTTCATTTTATGTTTATCATTTATCATTTTTCATTGATTCAACCTTTCAAGCCATAATCCGCAATTTTCTTGCGGAGCGTGGTGGGGGAGATGTTCAATCGCCTTGAGGTTTGCGTGATGTTCCATCCGGTGAAATTCAACGCCTTTTCCAGATATTCCTTTTCCATCTCATCCAAAGTTTTCAATTTGAACTCTTCCTCTTTATGAATCCTTGCCGGAATAATGGTTCGTTCCAGGTCTTCCCTTTGAAGCACAGCCTGCCTGGATAAAGCGACGGCGCGGGTGAGAACATTGTCCAGCTCCCGGATGTTTCCGGGCCAATCGTAGGATTCCAGAACCTCGAGCGCTTCTTTCTCTATGGCGTCGATCCTTCTGTGGATACGGTGGCAGATTCTCTCCAGAAGATAATTGACGATGAGAGGGATGTCCTCTTTCCGCTCCCTCAGGGGGGGGAGTTTTATGCGAAACACCGAAAGACGGTAAAAAAGATCATCCCGGAATTTCTCTCTCTCAACGAGCTCCTCGAGGTTTTGGTTCGTGGCGGAGATCACACGCGCCCTGAATTGAATTGTCTGCAATCCCCCCACGCGTTCAAACGCCCTTTCCTCGATCACGCGTAGCAGCTTTGCCTGCAGATCGAAAGGCATATCCCCGATTTCATCGAAGAATACCGCGCCATCTCCGGCGAATTCCAGCTTGCCCATTTTTTTCGTATCCGCGCCGGTAAAAGCCCCCCTCTCGTGCCCGAACAGCTCGCTTTCCAGAAGCGTGGCTACCACCGCCGAACAGTTGATCGCCACAAACGGTTTATCGGGGCAGGCGTTTTCGTGCAGCGCCCGCGCGACAAGCTCTTTCCCGGTCCCGCTTTCCCCCTCGATCAAAACATTCACGCGACTCCTGCTCAAAAGTCCGATCTGTTTGATCACCTCGAGTATGGATTTATGCTTTCCCACTATTTCGTAGGAGTGATCGGAAAATGGTGAAGAAGATACGGGAAGCGGCTGTGTGGCGCGCCGTTCCGTAAAGCGTTTGATCTTTTCCAGAAGTAAATACAAATCATCCATATCAAACGGTTTTCTCAGGTAATCGAACGCCCCGAGCCGCATCGCTTCTATAGTTGACCTGGTATCCTGATGCCCGGTAATGATCACAACAGGAAGATCAGGTCTCGCGTTCTGGAATTGCTTCAGACAATCCATGCCGTCTTGATCCGGCAACCGTAAATCCAGAAACGCCAGGTTCGGCTCGAACTCTGCGGCAAGGGATAATCCTTCCCCCCCGGTAGGGGCGTATTTTACCGCGTGCCCGACCGCTTCCAGCTGTATCTGCATGGTTCGGCAAAGATTTATATCGTCGTCAACAATGAGAATTTTCGTCATGAATCAGAACCTTTCAAACTGGATTTTCTAAGGATAAAACAATTTCCCCTCTATGAGAAGATTAAGTCATCTCTATGGCATTGGATAAAAGGCTTGTCAAGCGCCGTAATATCTCTTCGCAATTTTCTGAACCTGAGCAAATTCAGGGGTCAAACCCTATAAAAATCCTGTATGCGCATCCAGACTCTATTCCGGAAACGCGGGATGATCCCGATTGCAGAAAAAACTCAGGATAGTTTGAAGGATTTTTATAGAGTATGACCCCATGATACGACCAATTTGCCATACTACTGTAACTATTAGAAATTATCAATTGACGACCATCATTGTTCTCTGATCAGGGTAATGGCAAAAATATACGCCTTATTCATACTCGGCAGTTCGATCCCTTTGAGGTTTTTTTCGAGGTCCACGCTTAATTTCCATTCGAATAATTCGCACGGAGGGGGAGCGGGCCCCCCTTCGATATACCGGTACGGCGCGGTAAATGCAACCTGGAACCCTTTCGGAGGCGGCGTGCACCACTCGGGTATTTCCGATGAAACGCTCTGGCTTGCGCCATCCGCGTAAATCAATTTCCATTCCCCGGGATGTTTTCCATCATGTCCGAATCCTATGAACGATACGCCTTTGTATTTCCCCTCCAGAACCGTTATAACCTGCCCCTGGGGAAGAACGACGTTTTTCAATCCGTCATTCATGGAGGCGAATTGATAAGGAATCCCGCGGATGGATACGGTTTGATCCGAGGGGGTGAAATCACCCGGGTAAACAAACAGCCCCATCTCGCGTCTATCATAATCCAGCCGGTTTTCGAAAAAGGCGACCGCGTCAAAATTGAGCCAGGGAGATAGATTCAAAGGAACCGCATTCCGCCCCGTTGTTTCTTCGCCGATTTCCACGGTGAATTCATCGGTATGGATCGATCCGAGGTAATTGATTTTTATAGCGCCCTTGAAAGCGCCCGTTTCTGCGGAGGCTTCCATGGTGAACGGGAAATGAAATCTGCCGCGTTCCTTTGGCTCAAGGTCGAATTTTTGCGAAAGATCGGAACCCGCGCATCCTTCGGGCGCAATAAATTCGAACGTTCCCTCTATCGCATTTTGGATGCGATTCTCAATCTGAAGAGTGACGTGATTCGTTTCCCCTGGAACTGCATGAACAGGCAGCGGCAATACCTGGGTTCTGATCGGATTGTTGATCTTGATGGTTGCCGGTATGGAATGCGGAATCATGTCGATATGGTCTCCTTCCCATGTCTCGCTTTTGATCACCGCATAAGGACTGACCATTCCGGAGGGAACTATGGAGCTTGCCGTAAAGGTGAACGCGCAGGTTTGCTCCTTTCCAAAGCTGAGAGATTCCACGCGATTGGTTTGCGATGTTGTTTTCAGCTTCCAGTCATCAGGGAGTCCCCTGATTTCGATCACGCCGGAAACAGGAGTAAAGGCGGCGTTCAATATTCTGACATCCAGACTGCACGAAGTTCCGAAATCGAGACGCCTTGTGGAGGGGGTAACCTGTATCCAGGGCGTTTCCTGGTTGTTCAAATCGCGAAAAGGGAAGAATCTGGCGCCGGACTCCTGGAGATTCAGGGAAAGCCCTTCCCCCGGGGAGAGATTCAGGGCGAGTTTCATGCGGGATTCGTAAGCGGGAACAAGGAGCGCCTTTTCCAATCCATAAAAATTTTCCGTGATTTTGTTGAATGTCATAATGCGGTCTTTATGAGAAGGGGGGAAATAAAGATAAACATCGATATTTTGCGGGGCGTTCTTTTTATTGTACAATACGGCGCTGGCAAGCCAGGAGTTCTTATCCGAGACGCTGGATGCCGCTATGTCGATATCGCGCATTTCCGCGCCCTGTTTCAACCAGTACGCCTTGTTACCGATCAGGTTGCGGAAAAGCCAGTAGGGATAGAAGGTTCCCTCCAATACGCCGCCCTGGGCATTTACGATTCCGAACGCGTAATTTCCCGATTCATTATACGCAAGGCAGCAGAAATGATGAATACCGAGGATGAGGTCCGAGATATCGAGGAAGCGGAACTGGCGTTCGAGCATGTATTTCGCCTTGTCCCAACCGGAAAACCAAGCGTCCAGTTCCGTGATCATGACCTTTCCCTGTTCTTTTCCCGGAATGGAGCGGAATTTCGCCACCCATTTTTTGATGTCTCCCGTCAAAACATCCACGGATTCTCCCTTGGGCCCATAATGGTGATAGCTGATGAAATCCGCGCAGGAACCGCAGGTTTTCAGAAACTCCTCCATCCATTCATCCGGATTGCAATGCCAGGCATGGGTGAGCGCGGGTCCTCCCACCATCACTCCCGGATAATCCCGATGGATTCTCTCGGCTGTTTTCTGAAACAACTTGAAGTAGGAATCCATGTTTCCCGAATAAAATTCCTTCATGTTCGGTTCGTTCCAGATTTCCACGTACCGGAGATTGGGTTGGTAATAATTCCCGAAGCCATTGTAGGATTGGACGACGGCTGCGGCAAATTCCGCCCATTCATCGAGATTGGCGATCGGATAGTCCGGATTGTCCGATTTCAGCCATGGGGCAAGGTAACATAAGAGGGAGAGCGGTTCCATGCCCAGTTCGGAAAGGGTTTTATGGAAGGAGTTTGCGTCATCTATGAAGCGGATCATCTTTTGGGGATACAGTTTTTCCCAGTTGAATCGATTGGGATCGTCATTGTCATTTTCCGGCTCCATCTGGTGAATATAGGTTTCGAGCCGGGTATGCGTTTCCCTGGGATTAAGCAGTATGAACGTATCCATCACCATGGGATTCTCACACGCGTAAACCTGCATGAAGCCCTGGGCGCTGAAAATAGGGCGGTTGATTTGACCATCCGACCTGTTCCAATTGATGAGGACATAATTCTCATCTGTATTTGAAATCTCTTGTGTTCCTGATGGAAAGAGGAGTAAAGATAAAATCAACGCAAGAAAAAATTGTTTTTTCATAACCTTCTCCAGGATTTGATAATCGGAAATACTGCGCAAAATGTTGCGAAAAATCAAACTCTTTCTTTTTTCTTGCAATGGGGCGCTTATATTGGCTTAAAATTTGCTTATAGGTTAAATGTAAGGTTTGTTAAGGGGGTATAATGAAATGTTCAACCATACTCATTCCCGGGGATTTACCTTTATTGGAATCCTTCTTGCCCTGGTGATCATCATGATTCTTGGGGGCTATTATTTCAAAAAGGATGAAATATCGCAAACGAGTTATGTGGAAACCCAATTGGATAAAAGCCGGAGCGCAGCATGCGCGGTGAATCGTCAGACCCTTTCCGCTCATGTCGCTTCCTGGAGCATTTCCCATTCGGGGGAGCAGATCACGGTTGAGAAACTGCGGCGCGATGGGATCAATGTCCCGCGTTGCCCGGATAATGTGGATTACGAGATTGGATCGAATGGAGAGGTTTATTGCCCTGTGCATTATCCGCCGCCGACGCATCCGAGGGCTGAGGCGCAATCGCAGGCGGGCGCCATAATTCCGGGCAGCTCCTCGAGCGCGCCGGCTGCTGGAACCCTGGAAAGAGTCCAGAGGCAGCTGGGGCAATGAATTGAAGTTTGAAGTTAAAAGTTAAAAGTTTGAAGTAAGGAAGGGGCGACAAAATGTCACGGAAATGGGTGATTTTTATTGTTCTTGTTACAGCGGTTAATATTGGGATCATGCTGGCGATCATCTTTCTTTCACAAAACCAGGGGAATGGGATTTCCCTTGGGTTGGAATCGAGCGCCCAGGCTGCCCGCCAGGATAAAAATAACGATATCCGGCGTTCGGCGGTTGTCGAGGCTGCGGAAAAGGTCAGCCCCGCCGTTGTCACGATCGGCGCGGTTCGAACAGCCTATGCCCGCCGCTTCGATCCTTTCTTCAGCGATTTTTTCTCCCCCTTCATTGTTTATCCTTACAAGGAAAGATTGCCCTATCTCGGTTCGGGATTTATCATCAATTCCAAGGGCTATATTCTGACCAACTATCACGTGATCGAGGGAGCGGAGAAGGTTTTGATCACGCTTGCGGATGGACGCGAACTGGAGGGAGAGATTCTTGACGCTGACAGGGTTGTGGACGTCGCCATGCTGAAGATCAGGGAGGGGGAGGAATTCCCCTCCGCTCAAATGGGCAATTCGGATGATATCCTGATCGGCGAGACCGTGCTCGCCATTGGCAATCCCTTCGGGAATCTCCTCGAGGATCCGCATCCCTCGGTTACCGCAGGAGTGGTCAGCGCCGTGAAACGTTCGTTCAATCCCGATACGGAAAGCCTGCGCGTATATTCGGACATGATACAAACCGACGCCTCGATCAATCCGGGGAATTCGGGAGGACCTCTGGTCAATATTAAAGGCGAGGTGATCGGCATCAACACTTTTATCATGTCTCGAACCGGCGCTTCTCACGGGATAGGTTTTGCGATTCCGATCAACCGGGCGCGCGCCATTGCAAGAGAAATCATCGATCATGGACGTATTCGTCCTCTCTGGCGGGATTTCGATTGCGTGAATCTCACGCCCTATCTGGTGAAATTATTGAAGGCGAATGATGCGCAGGGCGTTGTCATACGCCGCATGGAAAAAGATGGACCCGCGCAGAAAAGCGGTCTTCAGGTGGGAGACATCATCCGCAAAGCCAATGGACGCGATGTCCGGAACTGCGCGGATTTTATCGCCTATTTCAGCGCCCTGCAAGTGGGGGACGCCTTTTCGCTCGAAATCTTTCGGGAAGGTAAAATCCTCAAGATCGATTATATCATCCACGAATACAAATCCTGAGATTAAACCGCGTTCGTTTGCATCAGCGGCAAAAGTTTTCTTATTTCCTTCTCGGTCATGGGGGCATGGAAGTAATTTCCCTGGCCCAGGGGACACTCGAGCGATGTCAGAATCTCCTGATGCCGCAGCTTCTCCACGCCTTCCGCAATAACGATGATATTCAGCGTTCTGGCAAGAGTGATGATCGCTCTCACGATCTCTTGGCTTTCCGTGATATGATCCATGTTCATGATAAAGGAACGGTCGATCTTCAGGGCGTCGATCGGAAGATTATGCAGGTAACCCAGAGAGGAATAACCGGTGCCGAAATCGTCCAGATGCAGTTGAATCCCCAGGTTTTTCAAATTCTGAAAGATCGGCTTGACATTATCCAGCGGTCCATGGGTGACGCCTTCGGTCACCTCGAGGCATAATTTGTGTCCTTCCAGTTCGCATTCCTCCAACACCCCGCTCACCATGTCATAAAACGAGGGGTGGATGTATTGTTTGGCGGAAATATTGACGCTCATGGATAGGCTTCCATTCAGATGAAACTGGGATTCCCATCGGGACAGTTGCTGGCACGCCTCGCGGAGAACCCATTCCCCGATGGATATGATGAGCCCGGTATCTTCCGCTACGGAGATAAAGGTCTGGGGATCGATCATGCCTCTCTCGGGATGCTGCCACCTTATCAACGCCTCGAATCCGATGATCGACGCCGTATCCATTTCCACAATGGGTTGATAATGTACGATGAATTCATTATGGAACAGGGCGTTCCGCAGTCCGGACTCCAGTCTCAATTGAGTCAGGGCCGTGTCATGCATGGTTTTATCGAACACCACGTACCGGTCTCTTCCCAGGTCTTTGGCTTTGTACATTGCCGTATCCGCATCACGGAGAAGGTCCTGGGGTTCCTCGTAACCTGTGGCGCTGAGGGCGATCCCGATGCTGGCGCTGGTGAAGAATTCCACGCCCTGGAGATAGAAGGGGCTCGAAAGAGCCTTGAGCATCCGATCCGCTATGCGCGTGGCGTCGGTTATGCTCTTGATATCGTCTAATATGATCGTGAACTCGTCCCCTCCCCAGCGCGCCACAGTATCCCCTTCCCGCACGCACTGTTCCAGCCTTCGCGCCGTATCCTGGAGCAGTTGATCGCCCACCATGTGCCCCAGGCTGTCATTGACCGTCTTGAAACGATCGAGATCGAGGTACAATATGGCAAACTGGTATTCCTCTTTTCGTTTGCTTCTTCCATGGCACCTTCCCAGGCGATCGAGAAACAGGGCGCGGTTCGGGAGGGAGGAAAGAGTATCGTAGAGCGCGGCGCGTTCCAGCTCCGCTTCGACGGATTTTCTCATGGATATATCGGTGATGGTTGCGACATATCCGGCGAGGGTTTGGGAGGGATCGAGCCGGACTATCGAGATTTCGCACCAGAAGGGGGATTTATCCAGGCGGGTTAATTGCAGTTCCCGCACATCCATACCGGTTCTGTGTATGGATTGGATAGCGGATTTCGTGTATTGAACAAAATCCTCATTGGAATCGAAAAGGGCTTCCAGTTTCAGATCGATTAATTCCTGGGTCATTTGGGATTTTGGATTCAGAATCTTGTTCATGGAATGATTCGCGTATTGGATTGTCCAGTTGGAATCGAAAAGGCACAAACCGTGGGGCGTACTTTTCAGGATGGCTTGATCCCTGAGCTTGATCTGTTCGAGTTCATCGCGGCTTTTGATCAGGGCTTCCTCCGCATTTTTTCGCTGGGTTATATCCTGCCCCACCGATTGGTATTCGGCGATTTCCCCCTGTTCATCGAACAAAGCGCGGTCGGTCCATTGCTGCCATTGAATTTTTCCATCCGGCGTATGAACCTCGATCTCCATGGTCTGGGTGGGTTTTTCTATGGTGAAATTCTTCAGGTATTTCTGCAGGTTCTTCCTTCCCGCTTTTGCGTTCAGCTTGAAAAAATTGATCCCGATCATGCTCTCGGGGAGCCTCCCCCAGTACCGGGCGTAAGCGTCATTGACAAAGGTCAAGGTTCCATGCGGGGTGAATCTGCAGATCCATTCCGTTTGATCCTCCACAACCGCGCGGTAGCGGGCTTCGCTTTCCCTCAACGCCTCATCCGCCAGTTTCCGCGTCGTGATGTCCGTGAAGATTCCGCGGATCAGAAGAGGCGATTTATCCCCGGCTTTGAGAATCCTCGCCTGTTCCATGATCCACAGGATTTTCCCATCCGCCTTGATCATCCGGTACTCGAGGGAGTAGTCTTCTCCCTCCTTATCCCAGAGTCTTCTTTTCATGACGGCTTTGCCGCGATCCTGCGGATGAATGTGATCCATCCAGAAGTGAGGTTTGTACCAGTCCTCCAGGGGATACCCCAGCAGTTCCTCCGCCTGACCGCTGATGAAATTGAACTGCCAGGATTCCACATCCGCCTCCCAGAGGATGGACAGGCTGGTTTCCACCATGAGCCTGTAGCGGGCTTCGCTTTGCCGGAATTTGGTTTCCGAAATGGTTCGTTCCAGCGCGGCGCTGCAGTAATCCGCAAGAACCTGGAACAACCGCAGGTCCTGTTCGTTGTATTTTTTAGGGGTATAACTCTGGATGGTCAATACCCCGACCTTTTTGTCCTTCTTTTTGATGGGGGCGAACATGAGCGAGGCGCTTATGCGCGATTTATCGCCGAACGCCACAAGTCCGTTTACTTCCGCTTCATGAGAGGAATTTCTTAAAATCAGCTGGGGACCTTCTTCCAGGGCGCGTTTCGATACTGGACCCAGGCTATGCACGCTCTGCGTTACCTCGCATTCCTTGCGGACGCCCTCGATGGTATCCATATGAAGAATGGAGAAATACTTGTTTTCCTCTTCAAGGTAAAAATAAACGCCGCACGCATCCCATGTGAACATATCATCCGCCGCTTCGAGGATGACAAATGCCGTTTCCTTTGGCGTGGAAACCGCACTGAGCTTGACTCCGAGATTCGAGAATACCTCGCTGATTTTCTGCGCCCTTTTTCGCTCCAGAATCTCCGCTTCCAGGTCCTGGTTGATCCGACCCAGCTCCCGGGTGCGTTCGTTGACCTCATTTTCCAGCGTTTCCCTCGCTTTGGCGTAGGATCTGGACCATAAATAAAATCCAATGCTCGCGCTGGCTATTCCTGCAGAAAGCCCGATATTCCGCAACTCCCTGAATTCGCTTTGGATGGAATAAAACTCATTGAACAGATCGACAAGATTCCCGAAATAGAACAGGGAAAATCCGATTGCCAAGGCGAAATAAAGCCACTTTTCGGATGACAGAATCTGAATGACGATGAGCCAGATGATGGCAATGACAAGGAGGGAGATCTTGCCGAAGATGTTTGCCCACTCGACCTCGATTCTCGCAGGGTACATGTTTTCGATGAATATGAAAAAGAGCAGGGACAGGATCAATAAAATCCCGGGAAGAAACCATAAACCATAATTGTTCTTCTTCATTTGATCTTATCCCCGATGGCGTAATAAACCTCTTGGCGCAAACCATCCCTCCTGGAATTTTCGGGGGACGCCAAATAAAACCCTTGTATTATCACGCATAGCCTTGACAATAATTCTATAATGCTATTTTATAATTTGGCTTCATCCGCATTCGAGCCCTTAAACTTTCAATAAATATACTATCATGATTGTGGCTGTGTCAATAGTTATCTTTGGTAGGATTTTTGACGGAGGGGCGTTTCTATGGGATGCGAAACAGAAGCCGGAATTATCCCATAAGACGGGTCTCCTGACCCGTATTTTCCTGATAATGATTCAGAACAGATCTGTAGCCCCGTTCTACTTTTGTAAAATTTCAGATGTTTTTTAAAAAGAAATTGAATTCTACGATTATAGAGTTGGTGATCATAAGCCATATTCAACGCTTAGATCGTTGATTTTCTTGATATAAGCGGCAACATTGAATTTTCTTTTCAATCCGCCTATGTTCATGTATCGAACCTTCCCGAATATGGGGCGCTCGAACCATGGCCTGTCGTGTTTTCCGAAACACCAGGCAACGCCGGCATAACCATTCGGATCGCGTCCATCCAGTTCGTACTTGTTATTCAGGATCAGGGCATTCTGATACGCCTCTTCAGGGTCTTTTGTCCATTCCAGTATCTTTTTCCCCCAATACATTCGCATGTAACCATGCATTTTCCCTGAAATCGTCATTTCCTTTTGGGCGGCGTTCCAGCAAATATCTTCTGTCAATCCCTGTTCCATCTGCTCCATGTTATATACATGGGAACGGCTGTCTTTTTTATGTTCTTGAAGCGTTTTCCTGGACCATTCGTGCAATCCTTCCCATGTATCGTAATGGCTGTTGTAGTGAGTGAAATTGATCGCCAGTTCCCTTCTAACAATCAATTCCTCGAGGTAAGCCTGATTACCCGAATTGTCCCGGTTCATAACCTTCAAGGCAATATGAAGGGGGGAAATCTGACCGAAATGAAGATAGGGGCTCATGTTTGAAAGGGCGTCATTGGAGGGATCATTACGCAACGTGTCATAATGGGCTATCTTTTTGCTGAGGAACATATCCAGCAGTTTATCCGCCCTTGAATACCCCCCGTGAAAAGGAAAGGGCGGCAGTTTTTCCATTCCGATTTTCAATTCCGAAAGACATTTTGTAATGTCTGAAATATCGAGGGAATCGAACGCGAAGTGCAAAGAGGAAAAATTGGGATGAAGCTTCCTCAGGGGAACCAGGAAGTAATATAATTTTTCGTGGATTTTGGGGCGGAAGGTCGCCGCGGAATATTCCTCTTTGGGCGACGCCGTTTCCACGGGTATGACCACATCCGTTTCCACCCGGAAGAGAGGGCATGATAAATGCGTCGCCGCATACCCGCGCCATGCCCTGTGAATCTTGAGATATCCCGCATCAACCACGACAAGACACGCTCTTCGAGCTGCGTTTATGACGCCGATTTCCGGAGAGACGGATTGGACGACAAATCTTATCCCCCGTTTGCACAGGGATTCCAGAACCTCCTGGAGTCCTTCCAGCATGAACCTGCAATGTCTTGCAGTCGCCTCCGGATATTGATTCGTGATCCCCAGAAAAACAACAACCGGCTTTTTAAGTTCATTTGCCCTGAATATGGAATATTCGAGCGCGTGATTGAATTCTGACCTCTGCGACGCCTGCATCCAGTAAAGGACATAATCCCCTTCTTTTATCGGCTTGTCATTCAGGGATTTGATCCTCTCGTTCTGGATCATATATTTCCCCCTCTCCTGTGCGTGATATCGCTTATGTTTTGGTTTTTACGGTCATCATTTCCGCAACTTTTACATATTTATAATTTTACCCGTTAAAAAGTCTGAGTAAATAATCTCTTTATTTTTAGAAAATCAATAAAAATTATTAAAAAAACGATTATTGTATATTAATGGATAAAACACTCTGTTTGATTGATAAACAAAGCAATCAGGCATAAAAAAAGCGTCCTCTCCCGCATCGCTCAGTAAACGGAAACTCCCTTTTCCAGAAGATATTTCTTCAGTTCGGGTATCTTGATCGTTCCAAAATGAAACACGGACGCAGCGAGCAGTATTTGGGCGCCGGCTTGAACCGCCTCGTAAAAATGCTCCAGCGTTCCAGCGCCGCCGGAAGCCACAACGGGCACGGCGACCTCCCTCGCTATCTGGCGAATGAGATCTAGATCATAACCCGTTCGAACGCCATCTGTCGCTTTGCTCGTGGGAAGAATGCGCGCTACTTTGTAATCTGCGATTCTTTTCGCCCATTCCACAGCGTCATGTCCGGTGGGAGTTCTCCCTCCATCTATATATACCTCGTATCCTGACGCCATCCGGGCGTTTTGATCTACGTCTATAGCCAGGATTACCTTGTCGGACCCCAGTTCCTGCGTTAATTCCCCGATCATATCCGGTTTCCGAAAAGCCGCGCTGCTGATCGATACCCGGTCCGCTCCCGCTTCAATCACTTCTTTTGCAGTTTGTAAATCTTTTATTCCTCCCCCCACCGTGAAGGGAACGGTCGTCACTTCCGCTACGCGGGTGACGACATCCAGCATGGTTTTTCGCCCTTCCACTGTGGCGGTTATATCCAGAAGGGCAAGCTCATCCGCTCCCGCTTCGCAATAGGCAAGGGCGCAATCCACAGGATCGCCCGCATCGCGGATATCAATGAAATGAACGCCTTTCACTACCCGCCCATTCCGCATATCGAGACAGGGCATGATACTGATCTTTCCATTCATAAATCGTTTCTCCTTTCCATGGATTCCAATATTGGGATGTTTTTCAAACAGCTAGAATGTTTCCCTTTATGAAAATAGCGGAAGATTGTCAATATCCTTTATTCCCTTTTCAGGATTCTTACAAGAAGGTTATCCCCCGGAAAGACTTTCTCGACGTCATAGCGCATTTTCCTCCCGGAACCGATATCGATCCTTATGGGCTTGAATATCTCTTCTCTTGACTCCTTTTCAGGATTGTAGCGACAATTGACGATCAATTCCGGATTCCTCGTTCTTACAAGGTAATCATATAGAAAATAAGAGTTAGAGGGAATATCTCCGTGTATCAATCCCGCTGTGTCGAGTATGACATATTCCTCGAGAAAATAACCCAGAATGCCGATCTCGTCCGATATAATTTTATTATCGGGTGAGTATGTTTTCTCAATATGATCCGCCACCTGCAGGTAAAGATGATATCGATTATGATAGAATGTATTGGTAAATGGTTGGGTATAGCCTTGATATAATGCGAATGCGGTCAGGGCTGCGTATAAAAGACGACGCCATTTTGGCAAAGGACTTCCCCTGGTTTTTATTCCCATTATGAGAGCGCGTATCCCTCCGGCGATGAACATGGGGTATAAAAGCCATAAAAGATAGTAATACCAGGAGTAACTGCCCGGAACTCCCAGGAACCGGTAAACAGTCAGATGAATCACGCACCAGGATAAAAGAAGAACATGCCTTTTCCTGATCATGGTCACTATCCCCAAAAGGGAAAAAACGCTTAACAAGGGATAGGATATGTTCATGAAAATGAAGGAAAGCGTCTGAAACAAACCCCGGGAAAAGGGAATCCAGATATCCGGCCTTGCGCCCTGGCGCGCCTTGGCGTATAATGTATTGGGGAACAAATCCCCGAAATAAAGTACGCTGAAAAGAAACCATGGTAAAAGTATGACAACGCCGGATGTGAGAACAGGATACACAACCTTCCTCTTTTTCCAGAACAGAATCAGCGAACAGATAACCAGGAATAACAGCCCCTCCATCCTGCTCAAGGCGTACAAAGATTGAAAGACTGCGGATAATGTCCATTTCTCCCTGTCAAAAAAATAAAGCGACCCCATCAGAAAAAATAAACACAGCGGAACTTCATTGCCCCACAACTGTTTTAGGGGAAGAACCAGAAATATCAGAAGACCCGCTGCGAATCCTGCCATCGCCTGCTGCTTTTGCCGGAAATACAGGTAACAGAAAAGAGATGTCCCCAGAAGAAACAGGGAACTCAGAATACGAACCGCCAGAATCCCCTCCACCCCTGTTTTTATGAGAATTGCCGCCAGAATCGTGAGGAGCGGCGATGTCGTTCCCAAAACCTTTTCCCCGGGATTGAATACCCATCCCTTTCCTGAAGCGATATTGTCGGCATAACGCAGGGTGATGAAAAAATCGTCCATGTTAACATGATAGGTCAGAAACGCGTATATCGCCCCCACTATGGCGAGAACCGGAAAAACATGATCCATGCTTGTCAGGGGGCTTCGATGAGGTAAGCGTTTTTCCCGAAGTTCGATCATGAGGAGGCGCTCGCTTCCTGCAGCATTTTTTTCGCCAACATTATAGACTGGTTTGCGATTTCACGCTGCTGCCACGGGTCCGTATGATATCCCGAGGTTTTTGTCGTTTTCTGCCGGAAAACCAGGATATCCGCCTCTTCGGAATATTGAGGTTCCAGAATGTATCTTTTCTTCAGGATATCCACCGTTTGCGATATGCCGGGGCGGGAAAGGCGCCCCTTGAAATCATAACCCTTTTTCCCCAGGAACACCGCGTATAGATAGGGAAAAGAACGGGAACCAACCCGATTCAGGGAAATCTGCGCCTGTATGCCGATGAATTTTTCCGGAGCAGAGCGGAATCTCAGCGTCAAACGCGCATCGGTCGGGATATCAGCGTTCTTTTTGACGCAATGAACCTCCAGCATCGGTTGGATTACCAATTCCGGATCCGGAGTCTTTCTCAAGAATTCCATCAACCTCTGGAACGCGTCTATTTTTAAAAGAAGCGTCTTGGGATGATAAACCTGACGTTCCCCTGTCAAAAAAAACAGTAAAAGAAAAGCCCCGCAATCCAGAGACCATATTTTCATTAGATACATGGAATAACGGGAAAGAAGATAAGCAATCATGCCGCTTATCACAACCAGAGTTAGAAAAAACAGATTTCCCTTCCAGGTCAATGGATTGAAACAGCTGTTTCCCCAACTTCGCGTCTTGCCGTAGTGTTCCCTGATTCGCGCGAATTCTCTATCCGTAACATTGACCCATTTGCCCGTTTCCCGTTGTTTTATTTTGGGATTATTGGAAACCGGTTTCATAAGAGTCAGCAGAATTCCCGATAGAACAGGGATAAAACCAGCGATCCAATGAATGGATTGCGCAATGATCCCGCAGGAAACAAGGCAGACGATCAGGAGCGAACGCAAAGGCAAGGATATTTTGGGAAGAAAGTAGAATCCGGGCGCTCTTGTCCTTCTGGTTTTATTTTTTAAGGGCATGTCATACTTTACCCTTGCTTTGGGATGAATCGCATCATTTTACAATAGTTTCGCAAATCCTCTTTGAATCCAGTTCACGGCAGCCTTCTATTTTCCAGTAAAGGGGGCATGCGCCGCTGCAGATTTCTTCGTATTCGCACCCCCGGCATTCATCGGGCATGTATCGCCTTTCCCTGAAATACAGGGCTTTTTTATTGTTCCACGATTCCCGGAATGGCGCCTCGAGTATGTTTCCGATCGGTTCGTTGTAACTGGAACAGGGCAGGATTCCCCCATCCGGCGCAACGCTTAGAAGCCCGTCGCATGCAGCGCAGGATTTATTCCCGAGTCCCTCCGCGATTGGATTGAACAGGCAATACGGGGTGGGGGAGTACCAGAGGAATTTGACGCCGAAGCGCCTGGAGGCGTTTTTCACAGCTGCAATAACCGGGGCGATATCGGAATAACGCAAACGGTAATCGGAAAGGTTCCGGATCGCCTTCCCGCAGGGTATCATCAGGTTCATGGAAAAACGGGGCATACCCAGGGAATGAAGGAACGGGACAAAATCGTTCATCGCATCTTCCACATTCCATGCGTTGAGCGTCGTATTGGTATGCGTCCTGATCCCGGCGTTTTTCAAATGGTCGATTCCCTCGAGGGTTTTTTGAAACGACCCGGGTCTCCCTGTAATTTTGTCGTGAACATCGGCGCGCGAACCTTCCAGGCTTACCTGGGCGCTTCTCAATCCCGCCTTCTTCAAATTATGGGCGCGTTCTTGCGTCAAAAGCGTTCCATTAGTTATCAGATTGGTCCACATCCCGATCGACGAGGCGCGTTCCACGAGCGATTCCAAATCTTTACGGAGCGTTGGCTCTCCTCCCGTGAAACTGACGCTGGGAACCCTTGCTTCTCTATAGATGACGTCAATTATTCGATTGAGCGCGTCCGTATCCTTCTCCCTGTACTCTGCGGAGCATCCGTGGGCGTAACAGAAACCGCAATCCAGGTTGCAACGATAGGTTACGGCAATCTCGCTCAGAACCGGAAGGGCGTTGATCGGCGCCTGGAATGCGATCTTCTCTATACCCGTGCGATATTCCTCTTCGATGGGGCATCCCTTCACCAGAGCCCTGATGTCGCAGAAAAACTCGTGAATCTGTTTCCGTATCTCCGGGGCGTCGGGAATTTTTTTCAATATTTCTCTGATGGAACTTCCCGAAACCAGCGCCTTCAGTATCTTCAATCCCGTTTGATTCAGCTTGTAAACCTGGTTGGGAACCAGGATCAGAAGAGAATCTTCCTCGCGGATAAATATATAGGGCTTGATTTTCCCCATGAATTCATCGATCCAGACAAGATCGTTTGCGTTCATCAGCGCGCTCCTCCGCTGACGCAAGCCGAATGGCAGGCGCTGTGGCAGGCTGAATGGCAGGCGCTGTGGCAGGCGCTGTGGCACGCCGCATGACAGGCGTCATGACACGCCGTATGAACATAACAGGCGGTGTGGCAGGAATCGGATGAAACGTATCTGGAATAATTCGTATCCGAATCCGGAACCAGTTTTTCTCCCGCGATGATTTCCTCCAGCCTCTGAAGATCGGCGCTTTCCCGCGTTATGTCATGAAATATCGAACCGTAATCTTTATGGGAAATCTCATCCTTCGGAATCGCCGTTTGTTCTTCCATACGCAAACGGTAATATTTCTTCGTCGCCTCCAGATCGCAATCCCATGATTTTCTTTGAATATTATCCACCGCCTCCACGATCATACCTTTGATGATTTCGGAATCCAGGGTATGATCGGACCGGATCGCCTGCAGAATTGTCTTCTCATAGAGTCCCCGGGGAGGAGACGGGGGACGATCTCCGATCTCCATAAGGAGGGGCGATGTCGAGAGGATGCGGATCAGTCCCTTATCGCTCATGGAATAAAGGAGTGACGCCATGACCCTTTTCATCGGGAGTTCCAGAAGCAGCGCAGCCTCGAAGTCGTCGAGCTTCGCTATCTTGCCCGTTTTGCGAAATGTGGCGACCTCGATTTTCGGAGGCGCCCAGTCGTCGCGACTCCAGCTGATTTCATCCAGCTTTTGCGCTGCCCTGTTAAGCGAACGCCTTTTGAAGAAAACAAGAAAGGGGATCGTTCCCATGATTACCGCTATGAAAAACAATCCCTCCCAGGGATATTTCCCGCCCGCTTTTTTTATGGAGTAACTTTTCGACATCGGGCGTTTGGGCGCCTCCGGCAGATCAAAATACCGGGCGTCGATATATTGCTGCGCCCTCAATCCCTGTTTTTCCGAAACGTCCACCCAGTGAAGACGAACGGATAATTGCCTCTTCCCTTCATGCTCCCGCCCATAATAGGAGATTGAATATCGTTCATTCATCCATTTTTCCGTATGAAAGGCGAAACGATCCATATCCTCCGGGGCGAGCGTTTCACCCTCTACCAGGATCGGGTAATGGATGCATAGAGTGTAATGCTCCAGGATTTCATCCCATGCCACGGTGGACCAGTTCAACGCAACGAGTTTTTCCCCTTGATCGGAAGTCGTACGGGCAAGGTATCCATCCGACGCCAGGTTGGTTCTATAAACGAGGATAAAGGTCGTCTCTCCCGAAATTCTTTTCCCTTCGGAAAGCGCAATGTCATAAACATCGTTGTTCATGCCTTTGATGGAAACAGGATGCTCATGATTCCCGGAATCGATGGCTTTGCACAAGGCAAGGTCAAACCGGGGGGGGCTTTTCCCCCATCCCTGGAAATTGAAGACGCTCATCACGCCCTCGATCACATTATACCTGATCTTGTACGCCACAATGGCGGAACCATCGGGATGAAGGGTAAGATCAGCCTCCACCCATCTCAGATCGACCTCCAGAGAAACGGCGATAATGGGAAGCGAATATAGAAATATCAACAAGAAGACCAATTTTCCCGCATTTTTCATCTCACTCTTTCTATCCCCGCCTGTTTCGATAAGTTTCAGGTATATTATCTTTATCTCCTGTTTGTCTGTTTATCAAACATCTGAAATGTTATAAAAAAGTAAGATCAAATTCGACTTGAAGGCAAGCGTTTTCTCATACTTGATGTTGACATCCGTCATATTTTGAATATGTTAAACAGGTAATATGCTGATTTTTTCAGCCAACCGAAATGTTTCTTTTTTTAAGTTCAAAAGGATTGCGTCATCATGAAACAACCTGAATGGGCGTTCACCCTTATCGAACTCCTGATCGTTGTGGCGATTATCGCCATTCTTGCCGCCATTGCGGTTCCCAATTTCCTGAACGCTCAAACCCGCGCAAAAGTCTCGCGCACAAAAGGGGATATGCGCAGCATCGCAACAGCTATTGAATCCTATCATGTTCAGTACAATGCCTATCCCGCGGGATATAACCCCCTTGCCCTTTACGGGCTTGCCCTTTTGACCACTCCCGTAGCTTTTCTTACCACATGTCGCATGTTGGACCCTTTTTCCGCCCCCGGGCTCCCCGAATCCAAAAGACTCCTTACCTATGAGCTGGTAAACAGCCGGGGGCTTATCATCGAGTCCGGAGGGGGATTGTATTCCGTGGATCCGGCGAATCCCATGGGGGAAAGCCCCAAAGGGGTCGCCTGGTGGCTCGCGGGACGCGGTCCGGATAAGGCGTTCGGATTCAAGACATTTAATCCGGAATATGACATCCGGAAACGGTATTTCGAATCCGACGCTTTTCCAGAACCCTTTCTGGATACGGCGTATGATCCCACCAATGGAACGAATTCCATTGGAAATCTTTATCGGGCGGGAGGTTCTCCGGTCAATTTCGCGCAGCGTTCCATGAACGCTCAATGATATTCTCAGGAAAAGGAGAGGGGAAATGATTTACTTTTTGTCCGGTGAGGTGAATTCGGGAAAGACGGCGCTTCTTTCCTGCTGGGTGGAGGAGTTCCAGAGAAAAAACCGCCGCGCGTGCGGCATTCTCGCCCCCCCCGTTTGGGTTCAGGGTAGAAAAATCGCCTATAATCTCGTTGACGTCTATACGGGAGAAAGCAAAACCTGGGCAACGACAACGCCTGTCAATGACGCCGAGAAATGGGGGAGATTCTGGTTTCCAAGAGACGCCATTCATTTTGGGGAAAACGCCCTGAACCGTATCGATAACTCGTGCGATATAGGGATACTCGATGAAGTCGGACCTTTGGAGCTGGAAAACAGGGGATGGGCTTTTCCCCTGAAAGCCGTTCTTGCCAGATTTCCAAAGAACATGATCATCGTCGTTCGCGCCGATCTGGTGAAACCCGTTTCCAACTTCTTCGGCGTCGAATCCTATCATGTCCTTACCCTGGACGCCTCGCTGCCTGTTCTTGATTGACTGAATTCTTTTTTTAAGTTGATTTTTTCACGCAAAAGGAGATATGAATCATGATAACATATAAAAAGATTGTTCGGAACAACGCGGCAGTTGAAAAGGATTCTTTTTCGGAAAAAAAACGTATTTTTGATCTGAAAATCAGGCGAAGGGGAAGATTGAAATTCATATCCCATGGTTTCACATTGATAGAACTTTTGATTGTGGTCGCCATTATAGCGATTCTGGCGGCAATAGCGGTACCGAATTTTCTCGAGGCGCAAATCCGTTCAAAGGCGAGTCGCGCCAAAAACGATTTACGAGCTCTTGAAAACGCCATTGAATGTTATATCCTTGACAACAATAACTATCCCTATGTTCAACACGCTGTTGGACCGGGCATTGAATGGCAGGCGCCCTTTGGTTTCCCTCCGGGTGACAATAATTATGCGGGGGGGCTGACCACTCCTGTCGCCTATATCAGCGGCATTTTATGGGACCCCTTTGAACTGGAATCGGAGGAGGGCGGCGGTTTGGGACCCTCCGGGAAATCTCATCTATATTACGAACGCATCGGTTGGGGATTCGATCAACATGGAAACCGGTGGAATCAATACGGAAGCGGCGTTCGAGCCATGCGCGTTCCCGTTGATGGCAAAGGCGTATTGACAGGCACCGCCCCGGACTTTCTCTCCACCAATCCGGCTGACGTCGCAGTGAGATATCTGGTATTCAGCGTAGGGCCGAACAAATCTCATCGCGTGTTTTTTCCCGATGGATCAATTCTGGTCCGATCCAGACTCAGCATTCTGAACCGCTATGATCCAACCAATGGAACAATCAGTCCAGGTTGCATTGTTCGTTACAGCGGCATTGGATACCTCTGAAAAAATATCTCGGATTCTTTCAATTCCCGGATTTTTCCCGGGCGCACATCAGTTTTCCCGGATAAGTCAAATTTATCTTGACGAAAATATTATTTGTATGGATTTTAAAGTGTTTATTTACTGTAAACTTTTTTTCATTTTCCTTTTTTATCAAGTTGACAGATTCCATATTCCAACAGGCGCAGTTTGCTTACCACCAGGAAGACGCTGAATAAACAAGTTGTTCCTGTCAAAATGAAGGGGGGTGCGCCCAGCCAAAAATCTTTTTCTCTGTTATATATCTGACGATTCAGGAAGAGACTCGAGATAGGAATTTTTCAGAGAAAAGAAACGCTCATTCTTTTCTCGAAAACGAAAAAGGAGGAGAGAACCATGAAAAAAAAGCCTGCAACTTCGGTTTTTCTTTTTATGGCGCTTTTGATTTTCGCCCCGATTCTGACAGCGGGGGGCGCGACTATCACCCGTGGCCCTTATCTTAATCTTCAAACGACCTCCTCGATGACGGTTTGCTGGTACACCGATGTATCATGCCAGGGGGAGGTCGAGTGGGGTTTGACGACAAGTTACGGGAATCTGACGCAGGGCGGATCATCCAAGCGCCACGAGATTACGGTGAGCGGATTAACCGCAGACACACTTTATCACTATCGGGCGCGAACCAACGGCGCGCCATTGAGCGGGGACGCCACCTTTCGCACTGCGCCTTCGCTTTCCGCCACACAGTTTAACTTCACCATGATGGGGGATTCCAGAAGCAATCCAAGCAAATGTCAGGAGGTTCTGGCTTCCATGAAATCCATGACATCGAATGGATTTTGCATTACCCTGGCGGACCTTCCGGGAAGGGGAGAAGACAGTAAAACGGATTACTGGAATTCGCATTTTTTCACTCCCGCCTTGGCGACTGATTTCGTGAACAATATCTGCGCCTATGTCTGCATCGGAAATCATGAACTATATGATGAAAACGCGGTTATGGTTTATCCCACAAAATACCTCGACATCTGGTCCCTTCCCACCCAGAATTCCGGTTCGGAATTTTACTATTCATTTGACCTCGGAAATATCCACTTTGTCTGTCTCGATGTGTTCTGGCTATCCTATACCTCGGGATCCACCCAGTACAATTGGCTTGTGAACGACCTTTCCAACTCGACAAAGCCCTGGAATATCGTCTTTATGCACAATGGACCCTATGTGAGCCAGAATGGGGGACTTTCGGGAAGCAGTACGATTCGAAACAACCTGGTCCCTGTTTTTGAAAACTACGATGTGGATCTGGTCATGTATGGACATTATCATGACTACCAGAGAAATATCGTGAATGGGGTGAATTATTTGCTCCAGGGGTGTGGCGGCGCTTCTTTAAACAGCACGGTGGATGACAACCAATCGTTCGTACAAGAGTATTCCAGCGAATTTTGTTTCAACTATTTTGAAATGGATGGCGATAAGCTCAAAGGAATAACCTACACATCAAATGGCTCTACGGTCGTGGATGGTTTTGAGATCAACAAGACCCCCATCGGATTTCCCTGGGAGGAATCCTTCTCCGGAACCTCGACAGACCTGAACTGGATAGCGCCCTGGAATTTCACGACTCAATGCGGGGTGGTTTCCCATTCCGGAAATCCCAGTGGAGACGGATATGTCCTTGAAATGGCGGATACCTCGGGACATCAATTCGTCTATCCCATGTTGGCGAACAATACAATGACCAATTACAGCGTGGAGGCTCAGATATACTATGATTCAAGTTCCACGGTGAAAAACCGCTATGGAATCGGACTCAGGGGAAACAGATTCCGTTTCAGCAGTGAGCGCAAATGCTATATCCTCGCTTTCGTTAAAAATGATACCATCGCTTCAAATGGCTATTGCGTCTTGTATAAAAGCATAAACGGAACAGACACCAAACTCTCTGAATGGTCTTATTCTGACGTCTCTGGATGGCATAAATTGAAGTTATCCGTATCAGGAAACGCCCTGGACGTCTGGATCGACGGCGTGAAAAAGACCACATCTTCCATTACCGACAACTCCGCAGTCAAAGGGCGTCCTTTCATTTACAATTACCGGAGTTCCGGAGGCAAGAAAACCCTTGCGGATGACGTCGTGATCACATACCCCCAAACCTCGGATAGCGACCAATTCGAAGTGGAGGATTTCGAGGGATGGGATACCGGCATTAATGTCGTATTCCGCTATCCCGGATATTCCGGAAGCACGAGCGGCATTGAAGCGGGAAGCGCGGCAGTCACCAGCTCCGAGGCAGCCAATAATATCCTCGATCCCGAGGTTGGATCCCCGGGAACCCAATCCGACAAGGTTACCTGGCAATGGACAACTGCCGGAAGCGGATACGTTCGCATGACGACTTCGAACACCCCGAACAAGCCCAATCCCTTCCTCGATCTTTCCAAAGGGCTTTCCATTTATTACAAGCTTGTCGACGGCGAACTCGATCTGCAGCTACAGGTCAAGGAAACAGGGGGAAGCGGACCCATCGGCGCGAATGGAGGCACTACCGGAGACATCGAACGAACCGCCAATAAAATCCGCATCAGCTCCTCGCCGAATTGGCAATACACATACATAGATATTCCCAATCAGACATGGGTTGCTTCCACAGGCAACGGCATTTTGGAGGGAGATTGGGGAACCCTGGAGGCGCTTTGCTTTTCCGCTGTTAGTGGAGACCCAACAACGAATATCACAATCTATATAGATGATATTTATCAGGGTCCTCAGCAAAATCCCGGAGGCGCGACTCCCACGCCCACCCCGACGCCCACGCCTACTCCCACTCCGACGCCTACGCCGACGCCCACTCCTTCGCCTACTCCCACTCCTACCCCCACTCCTACCCCAACCTCGACGCCACAATGCCTGCTCGAAAATTTCGAGAGCTATAATACCGGAGTCAAGGCGGTATTTCAACATCCGGGATATTCGGGAACCACTTCGGGCATCGAAGCGGGAAGCAACGCCCTGGTGAGCGCCGAAGACGCCAATGATTGCCTGGATCCGGATGTGGGTTCTACCGGTTCCAAATGTGACAAGGTGACTTGGCAATGGACCACCGCTGGAAGCGGCTTCATTCGAATGACCACCAGTAGCACGGCCAATAAACCGAATCCCCTGCTTGATTTAAGCAAAGGTCTTTCCATTTATCTGAAGCTTCCCGCTGGAGAGATCGATCTCCAGCTCCAGGTGCGAGAAACCGGTGGAAGCGGCCCCATAGGCGCGGATGGAGGAAAAACAGGCGATATCGAACGCACCGCAAATCCTATTCGCATCAACGCGGCCGATCATTGGCAATATGTATATTTCGATATTCCCAATGAGACATGGACTGCCTTTACCGGAGATGGAGATCTCGATGGATCCTGGGGCACGTTGGAGGCTCTTTGCATCAGCGCCGTCTCAGGCGATCCCACCACCAATTTCACGCTTTACATTGACGACATTTACCAGGGACCCGAGCAATCCCCCATCCTGGTGAGCGCCTTCACCTCCAACGCGTCTCAGGATGGTTATATCAGGGAATCCTCGGAAACCAGCAATGTGGGAGGAAGCAACAGCTCGACAAATACGCAAAATTTTGTCGGCGACAGATACGATAAAATCCAATACAAGACAATCCTGAGTTTCGATACCTCCTCATTGCCGGATAACGCCCAGATAACTGCTGCAACCTTGAAACATAAATGCGGCACCTTTTGGAACGATCCCAGCGATCTTGGGGATATCCTGGTGGATATTAAAAAACCAAGTTTTGGAACTACCTCCATAGAAAACAGCGACTTCGAAGCAAGCGCCGATGCAACCGGGGTAAGCGTCATGAATTATACGGGTTCAACAGGTATATGGTCTTCGGGAACCATCAATTCCACAGGCCGCAGCTATATCAATAAAACCGGATATACCCAATTCCGCATCTATTTCGAAATAGACGACAATAATGACGGATTTACGGATTACCTGGGATTCTATTCGGGAGATTACAGCGTAGCTGAGGATCGTCCTCAACTGGAAGTCAGATACAGGGATTAGCGAAACGTAAAGGTTTAACGGTGAATAGAAAAGGAAGGGGTATGTTCCCCTTCCTTTTTTTCTCTTTATCAGTGCGGATCATAGGGGAACAGGACGCTTATCATAGGGAAAATGTCATGAAGAAATACCCTCTGGTCAATCAAAGAAATATATTTTATATCCTGACGTCTCTTATTGTAATATTTATCATCCTGGCGATTTATCGCAGCGCCCCCCCCCCCGAAAATCGCTTCCCCCCTGAAATATCAATGAGGGGAGAAGACCCTTGGGAAAATGTCGAACAGGTCTCCTATCCGATCTATCGTCAGGATAGAGAGATGGGGGAAAAAGGTACGGAATCCTCGTTCATCGGGGAAAATGGTACAAATGACTTCCCCTCTGGCTCCTCTTTTGGGGAAGAAGAGCCGGAATCGCTTTTCATGGTGAAAAGCGGCTGGGCGATCACCCCCAGGGACGATTTCGTTTTTCCGCGTTTTTCCCCTGATGGATTGAACGTTATCTGCAGAAAAGCCAATTGTCCTGAAATGTTTCTCGTTTCGCTGGATGGCGCTCAAATCAGACAAATCTCCGATGAATTCGGCATAAACTATAATGTTCGCTGGAGTAATGACGGAACCATGCTGATCGTCAAAAAGGGAGAAAAGACCAAAGTCCTTGATCTCACGGGGAAAGAGGTCAATCTTACCGATGAAGAGTTGAGACTTCAGATAGAAGACCGATCTTACGTCAAAGACCACAATATATATATCAAGAATCCGCAAGGCGGAGAAGATATAATGATAACCCATGATGAGGACGCTTATATAGCCGCTGAATTGTCTTATGATGGATGCAAAGTCGCCTATCAGGGATTGACCACAGGGATTCATATCAAGGATATGGAAACCCGAGAGGTGATTGATCTGGGTTCAGGATCTCATTTCAGTTGGCTTCCGGATGGCATGGGATTGATTTACAATTTCACGAAGAAAGATGGGATGAATGTTATCTCGGGTGATATTTTTTTCGCCTATGCCGACGGCTCGGGAAAATTCAATATCACCAAAACTCCTGACGTTATCGAATTAAATCCGTGTCTCTCCCCTGATGGCAGATATCTGACCTACGAGATTGACGGACAAATATTTGTAACCGACCTTTGGAATTTATATTGAATTCCTTAAATATTCAAACGAATAGATTTACATAAACGACTGTGTTGAAATCTTCGAAAATTTAAAGTGCGAAAATGGACTTGGGAACGGATGCAAAGACGATTAGAGAAGTGGATTCCCTTTGAAATGGGTGGTAAAAAAAACGGCTCCTTTTTACAGGAGCCGTATTATGAAACAGTTCAACTTGTAAGGCTTTTATTATTTATACCATTTGACAGCGTCAGCCATGATAACATATCCCGTTCCTGTCCAGCAGGAGATCTTGACTTTGTTGCTGCCTGAGTTCATGGACCAGGATCCCAGGGTATTCCACTTCCCGCCGTTTACCTGCTGATTCATCGATTTGGTTTGCGATCCGCTGGAATAGTAAACGATATAGGGAGCGGTTGGCGTCCTGTTCGTTCCCTGAGGCCACCAGGCGTAAACTGTCCATGTGCCGCTGCTTGGAAGCGAAGCGCTGAACTGGGCAGTATCGCTTATAGCCTGAGTTGAGCGCCAACGATAATTGGTACCGTATTTATCCGTGCTGGATGTACCTGTTGCCCAGTTGGCTGAACAGGTGAATCCGGCATTGGCGTTATCCACAATGATCGTTGAGTGGGTTCCTACAATCCTCTGGTTGATGGCGGTTCTTGCCTCTCCACCGGAGAGATTCGTTCCGATGTAGCCGTACCAGATATCGCCCGGGCATGCAGTTGAGCCAACATCGCGGTGACCGCACACATAGCCCCTGTTGGATAACCCTGCATAATAACCACCACCGAGACCCGTGAAGGGATTGGGAATTCTCCAGGCGATGAGATCATAACAGGCGTTTCTCATTACCGTAGGAGGCTGATG
>JAFGFK010000066.1 GCA_016931135.1 Candidatus Sumerlaeota bacterium
CACAAAACCCACAAAGGCGACGGTCACGAGCATCTTGTCGGCAAGGGGATCGAAAAGGCGTCCGAAATTGGTGACCAGGTTGTATTTCCTTGCAAGATAGCCGTCGATGAGGTCGGTAAAGGAAGCGACGATGAATACAATCAGGGCGAGGAAACGCAGGATCACCATATAAAGCGGATCGATGTCCGGATGGTCGAAAAGAAGAAAGAACATAAAAAAAGGAAGGAGCAACACTCTTAAAAACGTCAGTTTGTTGGCAATATTCATTTGCGCAAAATTCCTGTATTTTTAATATTCATGAGATATTTACTGAATTCGATTATTCCAATCAAGTCAATGAGAAAACTTCATAAAAAAACTATCCTTGACGAACGCGCCCTTTTTTATTTCTCTCCCTATACTATACTAAACTATAAAAGCAAGCGCGTACAAGGATACCGTGAATATTTTTAAAATCATAGTGGCGGTTCTTTTCTGGATGGGACAGGTCAAACTGTGCGTAACCATCGTCAATAAATACATCGTGTTCATGCGCGATTCCCTGTTCAAACATGTCTTCACGATTTTTTTCGGCTTGTTCATGACTTTCTGGTTTCCCTTATTTCTTATACTCTGCCATGGAACAGTCCTGGCTCAAAACCTCCTGCTCCTCCATCCCGTAGGCGTCTTCGAATTTATCATGCTTGCGTTCCTGGTTTACGGTTTGGCGCTCCTTATCCGGGCGAATGTCACCGCAATATACAAAGCCATTCAGAATCCACTCCCTCCCCAGGCGCGCTTGATAATGCATGAGAAAAAAGCGTCTTCGGAAGGCGTCTTCTGGCGAAAACCCCGCTTTCCCCTTTTCCTCGAAAATCTTTTGAACGCCATCAATGATTATTACAACCTTGAGGTGAATGTTTATGAAATCAAATCGCCAGGGCTTCCCCCATCCTTTGACGGCTTTCGCCTGGCGCATATCACGGATTTACATCTGAATCATTACCTGGACCCCCGTTTTTATGATTTCTGCATTCAAGAGATAAACAATCTGAAACCCGATCTGACTGTAGTAACGGGAGACATCATATCGAGGAAGAAATTCGGTCCAAACGCCGCTTTCATACTATCCCGGATCGATTCGCCCTTCGGGGTATTCGCCTTGAGGGGGAATCACGATTTCTGGGAGGATGGAAAGAAACTCCGGCGTGAAATCATGAAAAAGGGAATCAGAGTTCTGGATAACAAAAGCATCGAGATCAGGAAGGGAAGAGACAGGATAAGGTTGGCGGGAATCGAGCATCCCTGGAAGAAATTGAAAACCTGGGATCAGGATATTTTTCCTCAAGACGGGATGTACAGCGTCTGTATCACCCATACGCCGGACAATTTTCTTCGCGCGGAGCGCGCCGGGGCGGCTTTGACGCTGTGCGGACATACTCATGGCGGGCAGATCAGGCTTCCCTTTTTCGGTCCTGTGGTATGCCCTTCACGATACAGCCGCAGATTTGACCAGGGATTCTTCCAACAGGGCGGCGCCCTTTTGTATGTCAATCGCGGGGTGGGGAGCACGGTCCCTTTTCGTTTCCGATGCTCCCCCGAAATCGCCCTGTTTATACTCAAATGTTAGATACTGGATATCGGATGTTGTTCATTTGGAAGCGCTTCCGGTTTTACATTTTTTATTTTTCATTCCTCATTTTTCATTGCTTCACTCTTCTAACTTCATCCTTGATCCTTCCGATATGTCCTCTTCCCATGCCTTTGACTTCGCATCCAAGTTTCAGGTAACGGCGGATTTTATCATCATCGAGGATGCCGAAACAATCGACGACAGCGAGGGGTCCGCCAGCTTTTTTCACGACATGTTCCGGTTTCAGTTGAAGGTAATCCTTGTGCCGTACGGCAAAAACAACCGCATCGGCGCCGGGAAGCGCTTTATCCAGATTTTGCTCGATGCGCATATCTTTCAATTTTTCCTGGCTGCGGAAAAAGCGTTTCAGGCTTCTTCCAGGGATGGGATACGTATCCTGGCTTTCGAATTCCCACCAATGGGAAACATAAGGATCATGAACCCTGATTTCCGCGCCCATTTCAGAAAGTTTGCGTATCAGGACTTCGGAGCCGCTGTAACGGGTGTCGCCGACATCCTCCCTGTAGGCTGCTCCCAGAATCAGCGCTTCCGCGGAGGCGACGGGCCTCCCCATATCCCGCAAGGCGTCGCGAACCAGCTGGGCGGCGTGGAGTCCCCGCGAATCATTGATATCAATGGCAAGCGGAGTAATCTTGAATATTTCATCATCGAAACCCAGGATATGTTTATACGCCCAGTACCCCAGCCCCCCATCCTTGGGAAGACAATATCCTCCGATACCGGGGCCTGGGAAGATGATGTTGCTGTGGGTGGGGCGTTTTTTGATCGCCTGGATGACCTTGATCAAATCCACGCCGTTTCGTTCGGCGAAAAGGCTCCATTCATCCAAAAAGGCGAGCATGGTTGCCCGGAAGGAATTCTCCACGATCTTGGCGGTTTCCGATTCAATCGGACGATCCAGAACCGTGAGGGGGAAATCCTTTGTATTCAAAACCTCGTTCAGGAACTTCACCACCCGTTTTTTCGCCTGTTCGTTGACGCCGCTGCAAACCCGCCAGAAATCGCGGATACTGGCGACATAATTGCGCCCGGGCATCACGCGTTCATAGCTGTGCGCCAGAAGCGGATCGCTGTCGATATTCCTTTGTTTGAATATTTTTTTCATGATGGGGAATGCGATCTGCTCGGTGGTTCCGGGCGCCACGGTCGTTTCGATCAAAACAAGGGCTTGTGGGGGAATCCGTTCCGCAATGACCCCGAAGGATTCCTCGAGCGCCGCCATATCCGTAGAGCCGGTTCTGACATTACCCAGGGATTCCTTGAGATAGTCGCATTGAACATCCACCACCACCACATCCGCCAGTTTGAGGACATCATAGATATGGGTCGCCATGAGGGTTTTTTTCTCCAGAACGCATCTATTTATCATGGGATCGACTTCCGGGTCTTCGGCTTTCACGGGGGAAACGCCCCTGTTCAGAAGGGGGATTTTCCAGTAGCTGCGAACGCTCGGGCGTTGCATGCCGATCACGAATTTCATGGAGCGCCCTTTGTCGTTCACGGAATCGGCGACTACGGCAGCCATGACGGCGCCGACAAAACCCACGCCCATCACCACGACGATCTCCCTTTTCCGGGCGCGTTCTTTTTTCACGATCTCCACCAATCTCGTGAACTCTTTTTCGGATTCCTCCTGAGTGGGGATGGGAAACTTTTCCCCAGAGGGACTCACGGAATAAAGTCTTTCCATCGGACGCCTCCTTGAATATTTGTAACAGTTTCGCTCTTTGAAAAACACTATGTCTTTGTGTCATGGGGTCATACTCTATAAAAATCCTTCAAACTATCATGAGTTTTTCTGCAATCGGGGGTCAATCCCTATAAAAATCCAAGTATTTTACGGGAATATTATGCTAAATCATAGATACAGCCCTTCTCATCAATACAGATATCCTTATCATTATGATGGATTTTTATAGAGAATGACCCCGCAGGAATCATCCTGCACTCCCGGAATAGAGTCAGGATGCGCATACAGGATTTTTATAGGGTTTGACCCCCCTTTTCTCCTTAACTTAGCGCCATTCGGGTCAGACTCCCTGATTTTCCCGATTTTGAATCACGCTCAACGCGTCCGGAAGATTTATGAACCACTAATTTCACAAATCTCCACTAATTTTAATACTGACCCCCAACGCGTCCGCGATTTCGATAATTGCTATATATTAACGGGATCCTTAAATGCTATCAAAAAAATAGTAAAGAGATTTAGTTTTACCCCTTAATCCCAATCGCCCCTAATTAACTATTAGCATCATATATTTCATTGATACAATTTATGGTTTCCAGGTAGATTTTTTTCATTTCTTCCTTAATATTTTTAGGTTGCCCATGTACATAACCATTTAATTTTATTCTTAATCTATGAAGTCTTTTTTTTGTTGATTGATTGTCATGGAATAAATATTCGATTAAATCAAAACTAGATTTTTCATATGCTTCCACCAGAGGAACTTCAGGAATATTTTTATTTCTATAAATTTCATTGAGACATAATTCAATCATTGTTCTGCATAAAGCAATTGAACCAATGAAAAGATTGTGTGCGTAACAATATCGGGCTTCATTAGCATACATATTCAAATAACCAGGTAAAGAGTCTGTATTAATCACAACACCTGATATTTCATATAGATTTTCAATGAATTCTAGACCATCTATACATGCATTTGTTTCATCATATATATTATCAATTTGATTAGATCGTTTTTTGTTGTGTAACAAATATTCAATATTTCCTTTAATACTTCAATCATATCATTTTCAATATTTTCAAGATTCAATGCCATTTCTATAATATCATCACGCATAAAATTATCTCCCAATCTTAAAAGATTAAAAAAATATGGTTCTTCTCCAAAAAAGTTGCAGAAATCAGGTGAAAATTATATGAGGCATTGGTTAGGTTTCAATTATTTGTATC
>JAFGFK010000067.1 GCA_016931135.1 Candidatus Sumerlaeota bacterium
AGGATTACCTGAAGGAAAAGGAACGCAGGCTCGAAGAGGATATGCTTTCCGCCAAGGAAGCCATGTTAAAGGAAGCCGGGGAGTTTATCGATAAACGGATCGCCGATCTCCCCACCCGCCAGGCTGCCGTTCAGGCAAAATCCGAGATCAAAAAGGAAATTCAAAAAGTCGAGGAAAAACAAAAAGAAATCAAACAAATCTATGAGGAACCTGTCGATCCGGAACAGTTCTCTCCAGGGAAAATGGTTTTTATCTCCGCTCTTAACGAGTTGGGAGAGATCAAGACAGTGGATCGCGTTAAACTCAACGCTATAGTGATAGTCAAAGGCATGGAAATAACCGTTCCCATATCGGGATTGAAAATACCTCTTCCCCAGGAAGCCTCTTTCCCACCCATGCAGAAAATCACCTACAGGAAAAGAGACGATGTCCCGTTTGAAGTGGACCTCCATGGCATGTATGTGGAGGAGATGCTTCCCATAGTGGAAAAATACCTGAGCGATGCTGTTCTTGCCGATATGCCTTATGTCAAGATTTTGCACGGGATTGGAACAGGCGCATTACGCAAAGCCCTTCATGAATATTTGCAGAAACATCCCCTGGTGAAAAAATTCGGCTATGGAACTCCGGAAGAGGGCGGCGGCGGCGTGACAATCGTAAATTTTTAAATCTTGCGTTTCTTTTATTTTTTTGACCTTGATTGAAAATCTCTTTCGGAGGGTATGTCCATGAACCGAAAAAGCCTTTTTCCCACATGTAGCCTGGCTGCGCTTATTCTGATCCTTACTTCGATTCCAGTGTTCGCACAGGTATCGCCATCCGATCAGGCGCAACCTGAATTCAGAAGCCTCTGGATCACCCGCTTCGGGTGGCCCTCACGCGATGGCAATGCAGAAGCAATCAGGGAAAAGATCAAAACCATTTTCAGCAACATGAAAGAGGATGGCTTCAATGCGGTTTTGTTCCAGGTGCGCGGGGAAGCCGATGTCCTTTACCCAAGCAAGATCGAGCCCTGGTCGCGCCTCATCGGCGGAAAAGACCCCGGATTCGATCCCCTCGAATTCGCCATACTGGAGGCGCATAAAAACGGTCTCGAATTCCATGCTTATATGAATCCCTTTCCCTTATCCTCCGGGAGAAGGGATTCTAAACCGGAATCCCCCGATCATCTCTTTTTCAAACACGGTCCCGATACTCCGGAATCCTGGGTAGCTATGAACGAGAAGGGAGAACCAGCGTTCGAGGAATATTTCTATCTCGATCCCGGCATCCCGCAGGTTCAGGAATACATCCGCAATGTCATCATGGATGTCGTGCGACGCTACGATGTGGACGGAATTCATTTCGACCGCATCCGGTACCCGGGGCATGCGGAATACAACCCGATCAGTATGAAACGCTTCCAGGGTATCGGGAATCCCGGGCGCCGGGAACGCGGCGATTGGCGCCGGGATCAGATCAATAAATTCGTCAACGATCTTTACGCCGAAGTTGTCGCGGAAAAACCGGATGTCGTGATGTCCGCAGCGGTGTGGGGAATTTATAACAGGTATCACATCGAGGATTATTACAACTTCAGCAGCGGGTATCATGACTATTACCAGGATTCCCTCGAATGGGTGCGCCTCGGGGCAATGGATTACCTCGTGCCCATGATCTACTGGGACATGAAAGACCCCAAGCCCAATTACCAGGAATTGATCGATGATTTCGCCGATAAATCCGACATCAAACATATCATAGGAGGACAGAGAAGATTCAGGGGGGATGAAAACATTGCCCAGATCGAATATACGCGGAAGAAAGGCGCCCCGGGAACCTGCATCTTTTCCGGCGGACGTTTCCCCGAATTTCGCGAAGGCATTTATTCCAAGCTCGCCTCGCTTCCCGATCGCCCCTGGAAGACAAATCCCGAAACCGGCGTCATCCTCGGAACAATCCTGGATGAAACCGGCGCGCCGCTTGTTGACGCCTGGGTTTCCATTTCACCCGCTGATGGAAAGAGAAGCGATAATCCCGTGTTCAGAAAAAAATGGACCAGCGGCTCCGATGGCAGATTCGCCTTTCTGAAAGTTTCCCCCGGCTCTGTGAAAATTTCCGCCGAATACGCAGGCGCGCCGGAATCCGCCACACAGGTTGTCGAAGTCGAAGCGGGAAAAGTCATAAAAGCATCCGTGAAAATCCCCAATACAAAAGTCGCTCGATCCCAGCCCTTTTTCGAGATTTTAAACCCGGAAATGGGCATGAAAACCTCGCGGGAAGTCGTTCATCTTCTGGGGCGTACCATTCCGGAAAACAAGGTGAAAGTTAACGGCGAAGATGTCGAGGTGTTCCGAACAGGCGCTTTCGCAAAAGACAACATACCCCTCAAAATGGGGGAGAACAATATCTCTATTGAAGTCGTGGACCCCGAAGGAAATGCAGTCTCTCGAGTATTGACCATCGAACGCAGGGAAGGTGTGGAGGAGGCGCCCGGCGAACGGCGCAGGAGGCCCCGACAGGATGAAGGGGAGCCCGAAGCCGCGCTCAGGATCGTCAACCCTTCCGAAAATCTCATCCTTCGCCCGGGAGATGTGCTCAACATCGAGGTTAATGCCCCCGCTAAACTGAACGCCAAGGCAATGCTGGGAGAAGACCTCGAGATTGCGCTCAACGAAAAACCCGGAGCTGATGGAAAAAAAACCGGTTCCTACATTGCCAGCCTTCGCATACCGGATAATTTTTCCTGTCCCCCTACTCCTTTGACATTCCACATATCGGGAAAGAGCGAAGGGGAGAAATACAAGATCAAACAGGAATCAAGGGCAAAAATCGAGGTGTGGGATAATACAGTCGTAAAAATCGCAGAAACAAAAGGCGACAACCCGACCTTTACATGGGGACTGCACAGCGTCAGGTTGGGCGGTCCTTATATTAACGAACTCCCCGAAGGCGTCCGCTTTGAAATATCAGGAAAACAGGGAAAACAATTCAAGGCGCGCATCAATGGAAATATAACAGGCTGGATTCACGAAGACGAAGTGACGATCCTTCCCGATGGAACTCCGCCCCCGCATCTCTTTTTCACAAGTCTCTCTGTTACCGGTGGCGATGAAGATGACATCGTTACCATCCCCTACAGTGAAAAAGTCGTTTATACCCTGAGCTCTGATACCACTCCCTCGAACCTGATCTATCTCGACCTTTTCAATTGTCATTACGCCATGACCTGGGGCTCGCACAAATCAACAGCGAAAAACGTTGGCAGTGTGAAATGCGAACAGGTTATGGACGACTGGGTTCGTATTACTATCCCCGTGAAGTCGAAGCAGAACTGGGGCTTCTGGGAGGAAATACAGGATAACGCCCTTCGCATTCATGTGAAACGCCCGCCTACTGTTTCGCCCACTATGGATAAGCCCTTCCTCGGATTGATCGTTGCCGTTGAGGCGGGGCATGGCGCGGAAGACTCCGGCGCGGTCGGTCTTATGGGAACTAAGGAAAAAACCGTGAACCTCATGGCTGCAACAGCCCTTCAGAAGGAACTGGAATCGCGCGGGGCTAAAGTGGTTCAAATGCGCCCGGGAGATTCTCGCCCCACCTTTGCAAGAAGAAAACAATACGCCTTCGACGCCAATGCCGATATCATGATTTCTCTTCACGCCAATGCAGGGGGAAGCGGCAGGGGTTATCTCAGGGAACTTGGTACAAGTACATACTACAAACATGAACACAGCGCCCTTCTTGCCAACATCCTCATGGAAGAAATGCTCTCGCTTGGATGGGGCGATTTCGGCTGCATCTCCAGCTTTAATTACAATCCCCTTCGCACCCCGCGCATGCCCGCTGTTCTCATCGAACAGGCGTTCATGAACATGCCGAAGGAAGAGGCGCGGCTGTGCGATCCGGAATACCACAGGGAACAGGCAATTGCGGTTACCCGCGGCGTTGAACGCTTCCTGAACTATTCCGGCATTATTTCAACCGGCGTTGTAGAGAAAGAAAAAAACCTGCTCTCTGAAAAAATGAATCTCAAGACAGCGCCTATGGATATTCCTGAAATCACGCGTGAATTCCGCGGCGTGTGGGTTGCCACTGTCAGCCGCATCGATTGGCCTCCCGAAGCAGGAACGGAAGAACAGAAACAAACATTGATCGATATACTCGATCTTGCCGTGGAAATGAACCTGAACGCCATCATATTCCAGGTGCGCCCCGCAACGGACGCCCTTTACGCATCCGAACTCGAACCCTGGTCGCGCTGGCTTACCGGCGAACAGGGAAAAGCGCCCGATCCTCTCTACGATCCCCTCGAGTTTGCGGTGGAAGAAGCCCACAAACGCGGGCTCGAACTCCACGCATGGTTCAATCCATACCGCGCAGGAACAAGCGCCTCTGATCAATACGCAGATAATCACATCTCAAAGCAGCATCCCGAGCTGGTGAGAACACAAGGCAGGCAGTTGTGGCTCGACCCGGCGGAAAAGGGAGTTCAGGAACATTCCCTCGATGTCATCATGGATGTCGTGAATCGCTACGATATCGATGCGGTTCACATGGATGATTATTTTTATCCTTACGGAGCAAGCCGCGGCTTTGATGATGAAAAAACATGGGAAGCGTACACAAGCGCGGGGGGCGATCTCTCGAAGGAAGACTGGCGACGAAAAAACGTGGACGACTTTATCCAGAATCTTTCCCGCAGGATCAAGCGCGCAAAATCTCATGTCAAGCTCGGCATCAGTCCATTCGGCATCTGGCGCCCGGGTTATCCGGAGGGCGTAACTGGAATGGATCAGTATAATACGATCTACGCGGATCCGAAAAAATGGCTGGAAGAAGGCTGGGTCGATTATCTTGCTCCCCAGCTGTATTGGCCCATAGAAAGCAAGGGACAGCCGTTTATTCCCCTTCTCTCCTGGTGGCGGGAACAGAATGTCAAGGGGCGCCACATCTGGCCCGGGCTTTATACCGGAAAATACTCCAGGGATCAGATTCGGCGGCAGGTTCTGGAATCGCGAAAAATTCTGGGAGATACAGCGGGACACATTCATTTCTCGCAGAAGACGTTCAGAAAAGATCGAGGAACGACCTTTGTACAGACGATTTACGAGCGCCCCGCGCTTGTTCCAGAGGCAAACTGGATGAGAAGCAGAACGCCTGATGAACCCAAAGCCACAGTCAAATCCATTGGTTCAGATAAAGTAAAAATAATCGTGCAACCCGATTCCCTGATAAATGCGCGGCAGTGGGTGGTTCAATATTTAAAGGACGGCGAATGGGATTACAGGATTCTGCCCGCATCTGTAGAGAGCGTAGAAATCCCAACGCCGGATCGCGCCTTCGTTTTCAGCGTAAACCGCCTCGGCGCATCGAGCCGCAAGACGCCCTTACGATTGTAAAAAAACTATTGACTTTATTAACCTATTGCTCAATATAAGAAGGTAAATTTTATTTATTTAGGAATTTTAAAATTTTACAGGGAGAGAAGATAAACGGGAAATATTCTTGAACTCATTCATATCTAAAACAAAGAATATTCAAGAAAGAATAGCGTATTATAATCAACAAGCATACTAATGGGGTGGACTTGCCACCCTATTACACTGTGGTGTTCATGATGCGCGTGAGGTGAATTACAATGAAAGAAGCCGAACAAGAGCATCGAAAGTGACGTAATTAAGAGGAGGAAAAGTAGTATTCAAGCAGAAAGATAAAGGCATAACCATCTTGCCGTTCAAAACCAATCAAGACCCTATGGCTATGGTTATAAAAATCTGGATTAAAGGTAATGTATTTGATATTTCACTAATCACTAATCAATGTCGCCGAAGAACAACATCCACAGTAGCACCGTCCCTAGCAATTTCAGCGCACAGCCCGGTGCACCGTGATGCAAGCGTTAT
>JAFGFK010000068.1 GCA_016931135.1 Candidatus Sumerlaeota bacterium
ATTAGAATACTGGCAACGGGTTCATCCACCCTGGGGGCTTCGCACAAGTTCCGCGACACCCTTACAGGGAGAAAAAGGGATATCTGGCTGACTCCGATGAGCCTTGAGGATTTAAGGGACTTTAAAAAAGATAAAATAAAATACAGGTTACAAAAAGGGGGATTGCCTCCTTTCTTTCTCTCTGAAAAATTAGTGGAATCTGATTTCCAAGAATGGGTGGATTCCTTCTGGGCGAAAGACATCCAGGAATTATTTCGACTGGAACGCCGACATTCCTTTCAGAAGTTTGTGGAATTGATTTTGATCCAGAGCGGGGGGATTTTTGAAGCCACAAAAATGGCTGGACCCTGTGAAGTAAGCCGCACAACAATCTCCAATTATCTCAAGGTATTGGAAGAAACCTTTGTAGCGCATGTGATTCGTCCTTTCAGTACAAATCCTTCCATGGAAATTGTTTCAGCGCCCAAGGTTTACGGATTCGATACTGGATTTGTATGCTACTACAGGAGACTTTCCGAATTGAGATCGGAAGATTTGGGAGTTCTATGGGAGCATTTTGTATTGAATGAAATCATGGCGAATCTTCAAACAAGGAAGATCAACTATTGGAGAGACAAGAGGGATCACGAAGTTGATTTTATTCTTGTTCAACAGGGAACGCCTCCTTTAGCTTTGGAATGCAAATGGTCTGCGGATCATTATGATCCTGCGGGGTTGATGGCTTTCAGGCGCAGGTATAAGGAGGGGAATAATTACGTAATATGCGCCGATGTGGAAAAATCCTACAGCCGTAAATTCAATGGGGTTACTGCAGCGTTTGTAAGCCTCAAAACCCTTATAAAGGAAATCAAGGGTTCTCAAAATAGGCATCCTTGACAGAAACGACCTCGGAAAGGTATGAGAAAACAGCATTTTATAAAAAATCTTAAACTGATCCAATCCGATTTTTTAAAGGGGGTATTGATGAAATCAAATAAACCGCAGTTCATAGACTCAAGCGATCTGATATCTCAAATGATCAGGCGAATTGTTGAGACCGTATCGCCGGAGCGAATCATTCTCTTTGGTTCTTATGCGAACGGGATGGAGACGCCGGATTCTGATATTGACCTTATGGTGATTGAATCCGGGGAATTTGGACCTGAACGCAGCCGACGCAAGGAAATGGCGCGTCTCTGGCTGGCGCTGAAAGATTTCGCTTTTCCCAAGGATATTTTGGTTTATACGAACGATGAGTGGGAGAAATGGCGGGAATCGCAGAATCACATCATCGCCCGGGCGTCACGAGAAGGGAGAGCGCTGTATGAACGGAAGCACCCTCGTTGTTAATCAAGTTAGATAAATGATATATCAAATTGGGATTTTGGAGGATAATTTCATTTGATTTTTGTGGTATATTTTATTACAAGAACTCATTAATTATGGATACAGTATTTGTTTCATTGAGAAGATTCGTAAAGAAGGATGGAAAGTAATATGGAATTCCCTTCCGAGATAATCGATCAAATACGCGAACTCCATAGCACAGCCAAGATTACCGCCAAAAAAATCAAAACAGAAGCGGAGGAAGCCGCACAAACTGAAAAAGTCTGGGCTGAATTTGAGCAATTCTTGGTGAAAGGTTGGGCTCTACACATTCTCGACTTGTATGAAAAGGAAGCATCAAGAATCAAAAAAATGAGGATGGAGAACCATCCTTCTATTCAAGTTATAGATAAATCTTATCGTCTTGCCATGGATGAGTCCGAGCGAATACTTCGTCGCTATCCCGCTTTACTCGAAGAGGCATGTCGAATCTCTGGTCTTGTTCTTGATACTAATAGCCCACATCCAAGGTATGGTTTGGAGGGTGGCTTTTTCCGATTGGAAATCGACGAGAAAAAACGCATGGCTCGGTTTTCTGATCACGAAGGTCGATTGGCAGAGTTTCCAGCCGATATCCCGGCGGTAATCGAGACTATTAAAAAAGAACATAAACGGGTTTTCGGAAGATCCTTTAATGGTTCTAAGTTCTTGAAGCGTTTAAGAACGCAGTATAAGGCAATTATTAAGAAGAAGGGACAAGTCGAAGGTACAAGTGTGCCGATTCGTCACATAACACGGCGTTTGGGAAAAAATTTGAAGGGCTTTCGAACCGATGAATTCCTCGTGGATCTTTCAAGACTGATAGAGAAGGGCCCTTTTGAGATAGAAGGACGCCGGCTTGACCTGCAACAAACAAAGGATACACAACAAGGAATGCTTCTCCACGGATCTGCAGCCCGTGGATATATAGGTTTCATTGTCTTTAAGGAGGCATGACTATGGATCAACGCGTAATTGCTACTCAAGTAGTGGAATCACTACGCAAAGGGATCCCTCCTCAACGGGGTATAGACCTCTATTCTGTGGGCAATGAGAATCTAATAGAGGGAGTGAAAAAATTTCACCTAAGCGGGATCACAGATCGAGGTATTATTCGATTTATTAGCGGATCCTGGGGTGCTGGGAAGACACACTTCTTTAGACAACTGCGTGAGATTGCATTTCAGAATGATTGTCTTGTATCAAATGTCGAACTTGACGTCAATAGCGCTGCTCTAAATAAATTTCAAAGCATTTTTTCTGCAATTATCCGCCAGATTGCCACACCTTCTTACTACGCAGGACAATCCGCACTTGAAGTCGCCCCTTTCGGTACAGTTGTCCGTGAATCTCTCGCTTGGCTGGCAACCGGTTCTCGGGAAGTCGGGGATGAAATAGCTTATGAGCAATTCACCAAAGCGAGCGAGATGCTTATGAGAGATCATAGTATCGATATCGATTTTAGAAAGATGGTGAAGCACTATTGGGAAACCTTTTTACCAGAGGCGCCTGATCCTTCCGTCATCGAACAATCTCGGGGTGAGATTCTTCAATGGTTTAGCGGGGAAGGAACTGTTGGCGCTTTTCGCAAGCAATTCGGAGTGAGTAAAATAGTGTCCAAAGAAAATGCCAAGGTTATGTTACAGTCTCTCGCGGGATTTGTTCGATTGTCAGGTTATAAAGGTCTTCTTATTCTCTTTGACGAGGCAGAACAGGCATATTCCGTAATGCGAAAGTCTGCATTGCGGGATGCGCATAACAACCTATTGTCGCTTATCAACAATATCGAAACCCTTTCAGGACTTTTTCTCATTTATGCTACGACACCCGACTTCTTTTCAGATCCAAAGCATGGTATAGTCATCTATGGCGCCCTCTCTGGAAGGATCGGAAAGCCAGAGAATCACCATCCGCGCGCACTTGATCCGATATGGAACCTGGATGCTGTTGAGACAAAACTTGAAGACTACCAGGAAGCCGCCCGGAAAATTCTGGCCATTTATGCCATGGCTTATCCTGAGGCAGAATCAAACCTTCCCAATGAATCTAAAGTTGCAGAAAGGGTTTCCCAACTTTATAGCTATCATCCCAAGCTCGCTGCGATTCGGTTCTGGAGGCTTCTGGTAGCAGCCCTCATCACGGTATTTGATGATTATTTGGAAGGCGAACCCCGCACTACAGAAAAACTCTATGATGATGTAATGGAGCGGCTTCCAGAGGAATGAGCAATGGACACCACACAAGCAAAAGGAATCATCGAATCCCTGCGATATGGTATCCCTCCTGATGGATATATCTGTGAATTAACTGTTGGTCGTGAGGAAGAAATAGAGAGCCTTCGGAATAAACTACAAGAAAATAAATCTGAAACATTGCTCCTTAATGCCAACTATGGAGCAGGAAAGACTCACCTGTTGCGCTTTATCCGGGAGGAAGCTCTTCGCAAAAGATGGATGGTAAGTCTTGTTACTTTGGATTCCAAATCAGGAGTTAGATTCGATAGGCTTGGTCAGATTATCGGTGCTATATGTAGGAATCTGGAAGTTCCGGAATGCGAGGGCAAGGGGATTCGTTACTTGCTGAATGTATTTAGAGACAAAGCAAAGAATTATGAGATAGAAGAAGCCATTTGGAACCAGCTTCACAATAACTGCAAGTGGGATAGAATACAGTTCTTTGAAACAGAGCCATTTTTTCTAGGCTTAAGAGCATGGCATTTTTGTGACCAGGACATTGAAGAATATATAGTGAATTGGTTTCAATCGCCCGATAAGAACTCGGATGGACGTCCCACGTATGTCTATAAGACACTGGTGAGTGGAATGCGCCGATTTTTTCGTGACGCAAGACCAAGGGAATACTTTTCTAATGAAAAACTGAACTTATCGCGCAATGATGTTCTTTGCTGGGCTTTTCTTCGAGACTTGCATCGTGCGGCTCAAACTATCGGTTTAAAGGGTTTGATCCTATGCTTCGATGAATTTGAGGATATTATATATAATATGACGCGACTCGATCAGAAGAAAATGTCATTCTGCAATATGTTCGAGCTCTTCTATGGTCATAATTATCGCGCTCAGGCATACTTCGCAGTGACCCCCGACTTTGTTCAAAAGTGCAAACATGTGTAACGCTTCAGATGGAAATGGACAAACCGCCTTCGAGAGTTAGATAGTAAACGCCATAAAAACTCGAAGGAGGAAGTCCAA
>JAFGFK010000069.1 GCA_016931135.1 Candidatus Sumerlaeota bacterium
ATCTTGATAATAATGGGGGGGGGGGACATCATGAATTCAAAAAGAAAAATCGTTTGTATGTTTCTCTTTTGCGTTGTCTCCTTGATCGCATCAGGTCAATCGATCCATGAACGCATGGATGTCATTTTAAACCGCTCCGCCGTTGCTGCCAATGTCTGGACTGTGCTGGTTCAGAATCAGGATGGATCAAAAACTTTCTATTTCCAGAATGAGGACATGGCTCTCAAACCTGCTTCCAATACCAAGATGTATTCCACTTCCGCAGCCTTTGGTCTTCTTGGACCCACTTATCGATTCATGACAACGGTTTATGCCGAGGGAACCATTGATGGCAACGGAGTCCTTACTGGAAACCTCAACCTTTTAGGACAGCATGACTTTACCTGGTCAACCAATTATTATCCTACCGCAAGGAAGCCACTGGATGAGATTGCCCAGCAGTGCTATAACCTGGGACTAAGGAGCGTTACGGGCTATATCCAGGCTTATGGGGTTTGCGTTTATGCGGATTCCATCTCCAATTCCAGCGCAGCAAGCGCATTTCACTCCGCCCTTTCCAGCGCGGGCGTTTCTGTGGTTAGAAAAAACTACCGGGGCGTGTCGGGCTTCAATCCACCGGGAACGCTTTATACTACCTGGGAATCCAAAACCCTCGAAATTGCCTGTAAACCCCTCAACAAGGACAGCATCAATGTCTACGCCGATGTCCTCTTGCGCCATTTGGGCTGGACCTTTTCCGGAATCGACTCCTATTCCGCCGGCGCTGAAAATGTCTTTTTATGGCTCGAGTCCGTTGGCATCGATACAGCCGAGAAGATCATGGAAGACGGTTCCGGATTATCTCACAACAACCGCTTCTCCGCTTTTCAGAGCTTGAATCTCGTTCGATATATGATGGCGAACTATCCTACATGGGATGACACCCTTTCCATTGGTTGTGTGGACGGGACTCTCGCAAGCCGGTTTTGCGGTACAGTCGGGGCAGGAAATGTCCATGCCAAAACCGGCACCATCTCCGGAGTCATAGCCCTATCCGGATATATTTACAATACCTGTGACGCACAGAATTACCTTTTCTCCTTTGTGGCAGGCAATGTGGGCGACAGCACAGCCACCAAACAGGCAATCGATGATTGCGTGGTCATTATGGGGGAAAATAATATTTCCACTGACCCCGCCCAGGATGCCCATCCCCCCATTCCCAGGATCATCCTCGTGAAAAATGATGGAAACAGCGATTCCATTACGATAAAATGGCGCGATGTCGGACCTGTTTCTTCCTTCAAAATCTACCCCAGCTCCGATGGTGTCAATTTTGAATCGCCTTTTTCCGCGCCAAACGGTTCGACCAGTTTCACCGAACCAGGACTTTTAAACGGTGAAAAACGCTATTACAAGGTTTCCGCTGTGGGACCCCAAGGTGAAAGCAAAACCTCGGATGTCTATGGAGCCATGGTTTCCGATGCCCCCTCTCCGATTCTTGTTGTTGACGGTAACGACCGGTTCCTTACTCAAAGCGAGAATCCCAATGAAAATAATCATAACTTTGCAGCACTCACAGGTCAGGCAATTTCAGGATTTGCATTTGATACCGCAGATAATCATTCCGTTCAAAACGAATCCGCCCCGCTTTCCAGCTATCAGGCTATCATTTGGACGCTGGGAGAAGAATCCACCTTGAATGAAACATTCAATACGCAGGAACAGAATATCCTGTCAACGTATCTGAACTCCGGCGGGAAGGCTTTCATTTCCGGCGCGGAAATCGGCTGGGACCTTGACGCCAACGGAACAACAGCAGATCAAAGCTTCTATAATAATTTCCTCAAACAGGATTATGCGGGTGATGACGCCGCGACCTATGACGTTACGACCGTTGCTGGAGGACTCTTTGACGGCGTTACAGGGATTAATTTTGCTGGCGGACTCATGAATATTGATTATCCGGATTATATTAACGCCTACGGGGGCTCCATTGTTGACCTGGTTTATCCAAGTGGCAAGAACGCCGGAATAAGCTACAACGGCGCTTTCCAACTTGTATCTTTCGGTTTCCCCTTCGAATGCGTCAATTCCGAATCAGTCCGCTCCGCCATGATGACAGACATCCTGTATTTCTTCGGGATTTCCGGAGAACCCACGCCTACGCCCACACCCACTCCAACAGTCACCCCGACGCCTACTCCTACCTCCACTCCCACGCCCACGCCTACACCCACTCCCACCCCAGAACCCGGCGGCAAGGTCTATGTTTATGACATTGCCATGTCATCAGGCAAAGCCGGCGTCAATTATTACGCCAAAGCCACAGTCTGGATTAAAAACGATTCCGGAGGGAATGTGGAAGGAGCAACAGTAACCGGACAATGGAGCGGCGCGGTTTCAGGAACATCTTCAGGAACAACCAGTTCGGATGGCAAGGTTATCCTGCAATCTGCGAACAAGAAAAACGGCGGAACATTCACCTTTTGCGTAACAGATGTCGCAGCAGCTGGTTATACTTATGATTCGGCTATGAACGTGGAAACCTGCGACAGCATAACAGCTCCCTGATCTGAATGGCTTTTCCGGGGGTCTTTGGATTGAATCCAGAGACCCCTTTTTTTTTGCTGAAAGATTGTAAAAAACTTGAAATGACTAGGGATTTTTGAATGAATTACTTTTATCAGAATGCTGATGATTGAATATAAAAAATGAAGAGAAGAGAAAGAGGTATAGCAAAAAGGGGAGAGAACAGGGAGAAGGCGTCTTCCTCTCAGGAAAAACGCAAGAGAATCAAGGGCTGGAGGCGCTGGGTTTTCCCGGGGCTATGCCTTATTATTGCGCCTGTTTGTATTCTGCTGATTTTCGAGGTATGCCTCAGGATTCTGGATTACGGCTATCCGGCGGATTTTTATCATAAGCGAAAATCCGGCAGAGAGGTCTATTATACGGAAAATGAAAAATTCGGATGGAGGTTCTTCCCCCGTTCTATCGCAAGGCGTCCCCTGGAACAGATTGTTTCCCATTCTCAAAATGACAAAAACATTCGAATCGTTGTTCTGGGCGAATCCGCATCTATGGGTGATCCTGATCCATCTTTCAGCTTTGGCAGAATCCTGGAGATCATGCTGAATAACAGGCATCCGGAACATCGTTTCGAGGTTATCAACGCTGCGATGACAGGTATCAACTCCCATGTTATAAGGGAGATTGCCAAAGACGCTTTAAAGCTCAAGCCGGATTTTTTCATAATTTACGCGGGAAATAACGAGGTGGTCGGTCCGTTTGGCGCCGGAACCGCATTCTCTCCTTTTTCCGGGAGTCTTTTTCTGATACGAATGAAAATATGGATTGAATCCACGAAAACGGGACAGTTTCTCAACGCCTTCAGAACCTTTCTGGCGAAAAAGGATTCGCCGTCTATGGTTTGGGGGATGAACCTCTTTCTCAAACGCAAGGTTCGATTCGATGACAAAAGGCTTGTCATAACCTATCGTCATTTCGGGAAGAATATCAAGTCTGTTTGCGAGATGGCGAAAAAATCCGGGGTTAAAGCCCTCCTTTGCTCCGTTGCGGTGAATCTTCGCTCCTGCCCCCCCTTCGCCTCTTCAGATTCCTCCCTGGGCAAGGAATCCGGGGCGGAACGGGAAAACCTGATCAGCGCCGGAATTGAAAACGAAAATCAGAAAAGATATGATGACGCCACCCAACTCTATATGAAGGCGCTAAAGATTGACGACTCTAACGCTGATCTTCATTATCGACTTGGAAATCGCCTTTACCAAAAGGGCGATGTCGAAAAAGCCCGGGATCATTTTATTCTGGCGCGGGATATGGATTGCCTCCGGTTTCGGACGGACAGCGGGATCAATCGCGTAATAAGAGATATAGCGTCGAGTGGAAATGCGATCCTGGTTGACGCGGAGAAAGAGATCGCTCGAAGCGCTCAAAACCACATTCCCGGAGATGATCTTTTTTACGATCACGTGCATTTCAACTTCAGCGGAAATTATCGCATGGCGCGAATGCTGGCGAATGCGGTCGAGGAAAATATTCCCCTCTCCCCTTCCGGCGAAATTCCTGATGAAGCGGAATGCGCCTCTCTTCTCGCTTTTACCGAATTCGATCAACGCCGCATCCTCAACCTGATGATGGAACGCATGAGCATGCCCCCATTTACCAATCAGACGAATCAAGCCTCGATGATGGCGGAGATGCGCGGGCGGTTGCGTCTTATGGATAAAAAAGTGGATAGAGAGGGGCTCTTTGATTCCATCAGCGTTTATGAATCAGCGCTTAAGAAAAATCCGGAAGACTGGACGCTGTACGAGAATTTCGCCCAACTTTTGCAGAATACGGATTACGCGAAGAAGGAGGCGGAGATCTGGCGGGGGGTAATCCGTCTGCTTCCGCATCGCGAAGAGAGATGGGCGAGCCTGGGGCAAGCCCTTGCCAAGGCGGGCGATTATAAGGAAGCCATCGAGGCGTGCGAAAAGGCGTTGAAGAGCGATCGGCGAAATCCAACGGCTCATAATGGCTTGGGCATGGCTTACGCAGGAATGGGAAACATGGAAAGGGCGCAGCGTCATTATCTTGAAGCCCTGAGATTGAAGCAGGATTACCTGGAAGCCAGGCATAATCTGGGGATTCTTTACGCCAAAATCGGAGATTCCAGCCAGGTAATCGAACATTTATCAGAGATTGTATCAAGAAATCCCGATGACCCGGAATCTCATTTCACCCTGGGAATCGAATGGGCGAAATTGAAGGATTACGAAAAAGCGGAACATCATTTTTCAGAAGTTACGCGCATAGCGCCTGAAAACGCGGAGGCTCATTACAACCTGGAATATATCTGCGCTGAACAGGGGCGCCTGGAAAAGGCTGCGCAGCATTATATAAAGGCGCTGGAATCCGATCCTGATTACGCTGACGCCCATAATAATCTGGGAACCCTCTACGCCCAAATGGGGATGTTCGCGAATGCGGTTCATCATTTCAACGAGGTTCTTCGCATAAAACCGGAGGACGCGAGCATTCATTATAATCTGGGTTTGGCTTTTTCCAATCTGGGGGAATGGAAAAAAGCCATCAAGCATTTCGAGAGATTGGTTCAGGCTGCGCCGGAACACGCAAGGGGGCGTTATCAGCTGGGATTGAACCTGGAGAGGATGGGAGAGATAAAAAGGGCGGTTGAAGAGTACATTAAGGCGTTGGAGTTGAAACCGGATTGGGCGGAGGTCGAGAACCAGCTGGCGTGGACGCTCGCGGTTTCGCCTCAAGCCGGGATTCGCGATCCGGAAGAATCCATAAAATTTGCGCAAAGGACGTGTCAGCGAACGGAATACAAAGACCCTTCATATTTAGACACATTAGCTGCGGCGTACGCCTCTTCGGGAAGATTTCGTGAGGCGATGGAAACAGCGGAGAAGGCGCTGAATCTCGCTCTGGCGACAAACCAGACCGCCCTCGCGGAAGATATAAAAACGCGCATGGAATTCTATAAACAGGGACTTCCATTTTATGAGTCAGAGAATAGCGGCGCGCCGTCTTCTAAATAAGGAGATAAGACCGTGAAACAGAAACCAGTTTTCATATTCCGCATCTTTCCCATGAAGGCGATTACCATCGCCCTTATGATAACGCTTGCCGGCTTTGTCGCGGCCGGATGGCATATATGGAAATCTTATACCGGTTATAAGGACGCCTTGACGCGAGATTTCCAATTTCAGTTTCTGATAAGTTCCCTGAATTCCGGACCCGCCATGACTTCGATAGTGAGAAACGCTGCGACGACCGGAAACCTGGAAGATGAAGGCGAATATCTCCATCTGGCGAAGGACGTGGATAACGCTATCAAGGAGATCAAGCGCCTGGCGCCGGATTCCGAGATACTGGAGATCGCGAAAAAAATTGCCGCGTCGAATTCGAGGCTTATAGCTATGGAGAAACGCGCCCTTGATCTGGTTCGCGCCGGGCGTAAGGAGCAGGCGAAAGAGCTGGTCTATGGTCAGGAATATAGAGAGCATATCGAAAGATTCGATGATGGAAATCACAGCCTTTCCCAATCTCTCAAAAGCAAGGTTGAAAAGGAGGTTCTCTCCATGCGCAGAAGAACCTTTTTCGCCTTTTCCATTGTCGTTGGTTCCGTTCCGGTTCTGATCTTTGTCTGGATCGTTGTTCTGAGTATTGTGAGAAGGCGTCTGATCGAGCGCTCGCATCAGGAAAGCGTCAATTCCGTGATAGCAGCGCTCGAGCAGAAATTGAGCGCCTTATCAACTCCGGCTGACGTGGAGATGGAGGTTCTGAACGCTGCGGATGAATTATTAGGCTGGGACGCCTCTTATGTGGTTCTTTATGACAGGGAGACGGATCAATTTCACTCGCTTTTGAATTTCGATGTGATAGAAGGAAGGCGTTGTCGAATTCCACCGCCTGGGGTGAAGTCGGGAAAGGCTTATTTTCTGAGATTGGTATTGTCGGAAGGTCCCAAGCTCGTTTTGCGCAAGACGCCTGAAGACGACGCCAGGTATAAGATAATTCCCTTCGGAAACGAGACGCGCCTTTCGCGTTCTCTCCTCTTTACGCCGATACGCAAAGGGGAGAATACAATAGGGGTAATATCCATACAAAGTTACTCCAGAGATGCGTATGATGAATCGGATTTACGACTTTTTCAAATGTTGGCGGAGCGTTGCAGCGGCGCGCTCTATCGGGCAATGGCGGAAACCAGTCTCCTCGAGAGCGAAGAAAAATTCCGACTCCTTACCGAGCAGATCGCCAACAGCGTCATAATCTATGATCGCGATTTCACGATTGATTACGTGAACAGGGAATTCGAGAAACTTACGGGTTACGACAGAGGGGAATTGATCGGAAAAAGACGGCGCGCCTTGATTCCGGAGGATCGGAATCCGGGGGCGTTCGAGAACATTCCTCCACTACTTGAATCCGGCTCGGTTTACAGCGGAGTTTTGATCAAACAAAAGAAAAACGGGGAATTTTATCATGACGAGACCACGATTACCCCGCTGAGGGACAGCGCCGGCGTCATTACCCACTATGTAGAGACGGGCAAGGACATTACGGAACGCATCCACGCCGAAGAAAATCTGCGAAAAGCCCACGATGAACTGGAGAAAAGGGTGGAGGAGCGCACAAAGGAACTCTCGCTTTCCAATAATCTTCTTAGACAGGAAAATATTGAACGAAAACGGGCGGAGCAGGAACTCGCCCGTTCCGAAGCCATCTATCGCGAGGCGATCGAGAACGCATCGGGAGTTCCTTATCGTTTTTTGTATAACCAGGGGCGTTACGACTTTGTGGGAAAGGAAATCCTGACGCTTTTGGGATATTCCCCTGAAGAATTTTCATTCAATATGCTCGAACATTGCGTAAAGGAAATCATCATCCTGGATCCTGACGCTCCCATGGACCACCTCCAATATGTTCAGGCTTTTAAAAGAGGAGAATTGGATCAATATCGCGCGGACCTTCGCGTGATCACGAAAAACGGGGAACAGAAATGGGTCAGCGATTGCTCGGTTCCCATCAGGGACGATAAGACGGGAAGAGTCATAGGATCACTTGGGATTCTGCAGGATATAACCCAGCGGAAACGGGTGGAAGAAGAGGCGCGGATGCAGCGGGAACGCCTTATACAGGCGGATAAAATGGTTTCATTGGGGATCATGGTTTCCGGCGTGGCGCATGAGATCAACAATCCCAATAATTTCATCATGCTGAACACCCCGATTCTTCTCGAATCGTGGCAAAGCATTGAACCTATACTGAAACAATATTATGATTACAACGGCGATTTTGTCGTCGGGGGATTGAATTATTCGGAGATGCGGGATCATATTCCGGTTCTTTTTTCCGGCGTGGTGGAAGGGGCGAAAAGAATCAAAAATATCGTGCAGGAATTAAGGGACTTTGCGCGGCAATACCCTGCGGAGATGAAAGAAACGGTGAACATAAACAATATAGTCAATTCCGCGCTGACGCTTTTATCAAACATGATCAAAAAGACCACTGATTATTTTCATGTGGAATACGGGAGCGATTTGCCACCCATAAAAGGGAACTTCCAACGTATCGAGCAGGCGCTGATCAATCTAATCCAGAACTCCTGCCAGGCGCTGCCGAGCCGCGACAAGGCGATCCATGTTTCCACTTCTTATGATAAAAAGCAGGATTCCATAGTCATTCAGGTGAAAGATGAAGGCGTGGGCATTCCCCCTGAAACGATGAAACATATTATGGACCCCTTCTTTACCACTAAACGCAATACCGGCGGCACGGGACTTGGTCTCTCCATTTCCTCGAATATCGTTAATGAGCATGATGGAAAACTCATTATAAATTCCGACAAAGATAAAGGGACAGTAGTTTCCGTAATATTACCATTGAATATTCAAACGGATTCTGTTGATAATTAATATTATTGCTCCGTATTTAGGCGTTTAAATATTTTTTGAACTTTTCCAGTTAAGCCCCTATCAAGCGTGGGGAGAAGTGATTTTCATGGCTGAATTTCACGAAACCATATTGCCGGTTCTGGTCGTCGATGACGAGGCGCAAACTCTCAATAGCTGCCGTATCGTCCTGCGCTCCAGCGGAATCAGTAACGTGATCTGTTGTCAGGACAGCCAGCGGGTCATGGATATTCTCTCTCAACATGATGTCGGCGTCATTCTTCTCGATCTTTCCATGCCCCATCTCTCCGGAACTGATCTATTGCCCCTGATCAGGGAGGAATTTCCCGCCATTCCCGTAATTATCGTTACTGGCGCCAATGACGTTGACGTTGCGGTGAAATGCATGAAAATGGGATGTTTCGATTACATGGTCAAGCCTCTTGAGAAAAGCCGGTTGATTTCCGGCGTAAAAAGGGCTCTGGATTTGCGCGAACTGGAACGCGAAAATAAACTCCTCAAAAACAGAATCCTTTCCAAAAGGATTGAAAGACCTGACGTCTTTTCCGAGATTATATCGCATAATGCCAAAATGCTTTCCATCTTTCAATACATAGAGGCTATCGCAAGAACCTCTCAACCGGTTCTGATCACCGGCGAAACTGGAGTTGGCAAGGAACTGATGGCAAGGGCAATTCATGCATTGAGCCTTCTCAAGGGACATTTCGTCGCGGTGAATGTTTCAGGACTTGATGACAATCTCTTTGCCGATACGCTGTTCGGGCATAAAAAAGGGGCTTACACCGGAGCTATGGAAGCCAGAGAAGGACTGGTGGAGCGCGCTTCAGGGGGGACTTTATTCCTCGACGAAATCGGGGATTTGAGCCTTGCGTCTCAGGTCAAATTACTGCGAATGATCCAGGAATGCGAGTATCTTCCCCTTGGATCCGACATCGTCAAGCATTCCTCGGTTCGCATTATTGTCGCGACAAATCAGGATCTCCAGGATCTTATGAACAGGGGGCGATTCCGCAAGGACCTGTATTACAGGCTGCAAATCCATCACGTTCATATCCCCCCATTAAGGGAACGCATGGAAGATCTTCCGCTTCTCCTGGAACGATTTATCGAAGAATCCTCGAAGAATCTTGGCAAGAAAAAGCCTATGCAAAATCCTGACATTCTGACCTTGCTTTCACGATATGATTTTCCGGGGAATATCAGGGAGCTCCAATCCATCGTCTTTGACGCAGTGAGCAAGAACGCATCGGGAATTTTATCCCTGGAAGTATTCAAGGAGCGCGTAAAAAAAGACCGGATTCCGGAAGGCGGGGAAACAGAACAACCGGAAAAATCGCCAGACGCCCCTATGGAATCTTTCGGTAAATTCCCCTCACTGAAAGAAGCGACTCATTCATTCATCTTGGAAGCAATGAAACAGTCTGGAGGTAATCAGACCATGGCTGCGCGCTTACTGGGCATCAGTCAACAGGCTTTAAGCAGAAGATTAAAATATATGAAGTAAAAAATTTCGCCTTCCACGCAATTCTACAATAATTGTTGTGATTTTTGCGTTTTCTACCATTTTGTTGTAATTTATATCACAACTTCATGTAAAAGTCTCCCTCAATATAATTTATTCTTCAGTAAATGCGCGATAAAAATATTTTATTTCTACGGACAAAATTTTTATTTTTCCCCGCGTGAGTTGTTATAACATCTTTGAATTCAATATTATAAAGATTGTCGCATGAAGCCTGTGATTAAATTAAGGCGCTCCAATTTCACATCTGGCGTATTATTTGCCTGTTATCTTGCTAAGCTTGGTAAATTTTTTTATATAAAAGGGATTTATTATATTTGGAAAATCACTCAAAACATATACTTCTTGCGGAAGATGAGCCCCATACCAGATTCGCGATTTCGCTGATCCTAAGGAAGTCGGGTTATAAAGTTTCGACCTCCAAAGATGGTCTTACGGCTTTCGATCAGATATTGAAATATAAAGATTCCGCTGATTCGATAGACCTTCTCCTGACTGATGTGGAAATGGCTGGCTTGAATGGATTGGAACTTATTGAAGAGCTGGAAAAAGAGCGAATTTCGCTTCCCGTTTTGGTCATCACAGGTTATGGTCATGAGGAGAGGTTTTTACAGTTAAGGAAAAAGGGGAATGTGCACAGGATCGATAAGCCTTTTGTTCCCCAGGACATTGTAGATCAGATAGATCAGATTTTATCCATGAAAGCAGCGGTTTCGGCGTAAGGGGCGTTTATCAAGCAGGAAGAGGGAGAAAACCGGGGCATGAAGAAGGATTTTTATATAATCAAGAGCGCGGGGGTTTGGAGGAGAGGGGAGAAATGGGGCGATCCCCCAAATGTTATAGAGAGGTTGTGCTATCGGGCAGAATTTTAGTATCTGAAAATTTTTTATGAAAAGGAGAAATATTATGTCCAAAAACTCTTTTCTGTGTGGTCTTCTCGTCTTCTTCACGCTTCTTTCCGGTTTTGCGACCGCAGCGATTCCCGTGTTTGTCTCGGAGGACGGCTCGCTCGTTCTCCTGACAAGTGACAATTACAACGGGCTCTGCGTTGTCAACGCGGAATCCGGCAAGAGCGCCATCATTACAAAAGGCAAAAATGCCGGTTATTATGCAACCATTTCGCCTGATAACCGCTATGTCTGTTACAAGGCGTTTCAGGAAAGCGCCCAGGGTCTCATGCAAATCCCGGTTCTTTATGATCTTATAGAGAACACGGCGCTGGAACTGAGCATTCCTGTTCCTCTTGTGGGCACCCCTTCTGTTTCCCGGGATGGCAAGATCGCTTATACCATTGGAAATGAACTGATTGTTTTAAGCGCAAATGGAAAAGCCATCGGACCATATAACCTTGAATGTCATGTCAATATTCTAACTTTCTCACCGGATGGGAGTGCAATTGCCTTCACTGATGATAATGGCGAGGTTGTTTTGCTCGATCTCGATGGCAAAAAATCAAAAATGGCGCTTGATACGGATATCGCTCTTTGGGGACCTTCCTTTTCCCCAAAGGGAGATAAAATCCTCGTTAATTCCATTTCCGGAAATATAAGTTATGTAACTCTCAGTGATGGGAAATTGAACCTGCTCGGAAAAGGAACCAATCCCTCCTGGATCGATAACGAAACCATAGGATGCATTAAAAAGGAGATCAAGGATCATTGCGTAGTAAATTCTGATCTTGTAATCCTCGATTGCGCTGGAAACGTCAAAACCAGCATTTCTCTCAACCAGGGAGATGCGCACGGCGTAATTCAATTGAAGAATGCCGCTGTTAATATCTCCGGTTCCATTCAATATGGGGCCATTTCCCCCAAGGAAATGAAATCTACCTTCAAGACGATAACTGTTCCTGAGGATTTTGATGAACTGGTATCAGAAGAGACGGTTTGGGAAGAAGAACAGGCGCCCGAAGAAAAAAACTCATTGAAAACTCTCGTGGATACTGGAAACACTATGGAACTTCAAGGCGTTCCTGTGATTCATCAGGTGTATGACACCCCAAATGGGTTTGATGGACACTGGGCGTGTAACGCCACAGCAGCCCTCATGGCGATCCAGTATTACAGCATCCTGCCAACGCATCCCATTACTGTTTCCGTTCCCTATTCTCATACAAGTAATTACGGCTGGTACGTTCCGAGCGTTTATACTTACAATGGTCATACCTACAATACAGGCAGCCCGGATCCTGATGGCGAAATTGCTTATGGCGGTTATGGTTATATTGTGCAAAACAACTGGGCTGATACCAAGACGCGCATGAAAGAATACATCAGTTATCATAAGCCTTCCTCTGCCGTTGATTGGAGCCCAACCTGGGCAAAATTACAAACTGAAACCAACGGCAATCATCCTTTTGTCCTTCTTTTTTCTAACTACAAAACGGCCGGACACTACATCTGCAATATCGGATATTTCAAATATCAACATACCGCTATTTTTAACGATCCCTATGGAAATTATAACTCATACCCAGATCCGAGCTTTGATGGAGGACGCGTATTTTATGATTGGCCCGGTTATAACAATGGCTATATAAATCTGACTAACGTATATTGTTTCATCTATTGCCGTTACTCCCAAGCCACGCCCACGCCCACGCCCACGCCCGTAATCAATCCCCCCTACTATTTCTCTTCCTCAGTAGAAGGGTGGACTGCGGCAAACAGTATGACAAGCCCTTGGTGGGCTGGCGGAGATTGGCCCGGATGCCTCGTTTCCGATCAGACCGGCAATGACCCTTTCCTCTATTCCCCTGCAACGAATTTTACGGGAAAAGGTGGCGAAACTCTTCAGACCAGGCTTTATGTTCAGAACCCTGGAAGCTCCTCTCATAACATGAAACTATACTGGCATACATCGACAGACCCTGTTTTTAATGAGACCAAATCCGCTCCTCTGGTCTATTATTCATCCAATAACAGTTGGTACGAGGTTTTCCTTGATCTGGACAGTTCGTACTGGAAGGACAAGACAATACCAAAGCTCCGGCTCGATTTTGACGCCACGAACTACGGCGCCAGGTACATTGTGGATTCTATCAAATTCTCCAGAAAACTGCCATTTACATTCGAGTATGACTGCGATCTTTGGACTGCGGGAACCGGGCTTGTCACACCCTGGTGGACCGATTGCTGCGGCTGGCCCGGCGTTATGGTTCTGGATCAGAACGCAAATGACGCCAGGGCGTATTCGCCTGGTTTTCATTATGTTGGACAAACGGGCGATTATATCAGGGTAAGGGTTTATCCACAAAACTACTCAGGAGATCATGACATGCAGGTCTTCTGGGTTTATAACCAGGATAGAACCTGGAGCGAAGCCCGTTCCACTGGAATGCATTACTTTTCCGGCCTCGGCCAGTATATCAACATGTACCTTCCCACGGATAAACCCGAATGGATCGGACAGGATATCTTCCAGCTCCGCCTTGATTTCGATCAAACAAATAACGGAAACCGCTGGATCGTAGATCAGGTTGCCATTACAAATGGCGTCAAGCTGGAAGCGGAAGATTACGATTATGGCGGTGAAGGCGTAGCTTATCATGATACAACCTCCGGCAATACCGGTAATGTATTTCGCGTGGATGACGTTGATATAACAACTTGCCTGGATGATGACAGCGGCTATAAGGTTGGATGGACTGCCGCTGGTGAATGGCTCAATTTTTCCAACGTGTATATTGACAAGAGCGGTTTTTATGAAGCCCTTGCCCGCGTTTCTTCCGGCGACTCAGGCGCAACCTTCCATATCGAAATCAATGGAGAAAACCAAACGGGTTCTGTCAGCTTCGGCGGCACGGGCGCCTATTCCAATTTTATAACTGTGGATTGCGGCGATGTGGTTTTCAACGCCGGTATCAACTCTGTCAAATTTTATGGGGAAACCGCTTATTGGGATCTCAACTACATGAAGTTCAATTATGTGGGTCCCACGCCGACGCCCACGCCGACGTCCACACCCACTCCCACGCCTACTCCCACGCCGACGCCGACCCCAACCCCAACGCCCACGCCTACGCCTACTCCAACCCCTACTCCCACGCCGACGCCAACCCCGACGCCGACCCCAACGCCCACGCCCACGCCCCCGGGTGGTCAATATGTCGTTACAAACTTTGAAGGATTTGATGTTGGGTTAGAAGTGGCGTTTCAGGAACCCGGCTTCAGCGGCTCCA
>JAFGFK010000070.1 GCA_016931135.1 Candidatus Sumerlaeota bacterium
AGGATAGTTTGAAGGATTTTTATAGAGTATGACCCCTTGACGCAACCCAATATGCTGTGTAAAATGATAGAATTCAGACATGCGCCCGGAGAGCGGGGCGCATCTTGACTCCGTCACCAGTGATGCGGGATTCTCTCCCCATGGATTTTGCGGGCATTGCCCCCGGATTTCACAGAATCATAACGGAAAACATCTTTACCTCATTCACTCGCAGAACGAATCTTGAGTTTCTTCCATATATGGAACAGCGAAACTGCGCCGGCAAGAGATATCACGGTGAAAATCATGGCCGAAGATGTCTTGGAATAAATCCAGTACCCCGTGGCAAAAAGCGCGCTGTAAACCGTCACGCTACCCAGGATCATGCACAGAATTCCCAGCGGCGCATCCCAGGCGCCCTTTTCCGCTTCCAGCGCCAGCCCCTGTTTCTCCGCATCGAAAACCACCTTGTTCCATCCGGGTCCACCCGGTTGAACCTTTTGGTAAAATTTTCGAAGGACCTTCTCATCCGTTGGTTGCGTTAGATATGTAACCACGATCCAACCCATGGTCGTTATGCCCACACCAATCACAAGTTGCAGGCTCTCATGAACGGGACCAAATCCCAGAACGCGCGTATGAATGAATTGAAAATAAATCGCTACCAGGAAGGAGATGACCATGGCCGCTATCTCGCTCGCAGCGTTGATCCTCCACCAGAACCAGCGCAAAATGAAAAGCAGCCCTGTTCCCGCCCCGATCTGGAGAAGGATATTGAACGCCTGAAGGGCGTTTTGAAGGAGAAGCGATACCGCTCCCGCCAATATCATCAGCCCGAAGGTGCAAATCCTCCCCGCATTCACCAACTCCTTATCGCTCGCTTCCGGCTTCAGAAATCTCTTGTAAAAGTCATGCACCACGTACGAGGAACCCCAGTTGAGATGCGTCGAGATCGTGGACATATATGCGGCAATCAGGGACGCAACTACCAATCCGAGGATACCGGCTGGAAGGAAGGTCAACATGGCTGAGTACCCCAGGTCATGTCTCACCACGTTCTCGGCTACATTCGGAAAAGCCTCTCTCAGGGAAGCGATGTCCGGAAACACCACCAGGGAACACAGGGCGACGATGATCCAGGGCCAGGGGCGGAGCGCATAGTGGCACACGTTGAAAAACAAAGTGGCGCCGATCGCATGTTTCTCATTCTTTGCGGAAAGCATGCGCTGGGCGATGTATCCGCCGCCTCCGGGCTCGGAACCCGGATACCATACGCTCCACCATTGCACGAAGAAGGGAACTACCAGAAGCGCGAGCATTGCCTGAGTATTCGATATCTCCGGGAACAGGTCGAGTTTTCCCGCCACATTGGGATGCGAGAGAAGGCCCGCCAGTCCCCCCACCTGCGGATGCCGCAGCGCGATGATCGCAGCGGCAAAGGAGCCCACCATGGCTATGATGAACTCGAAAAAGTCCGTGATCAGGATGCCAAGCAACCCCCCCAGGGCGCTGTAGATCGTCGTGATCAGGCAGGCGATGAAAATGGTCTCCAGGGGTCGCAGCCCCAGCATGACGCCCCCGATCTTGATCGCAGCGAGCGTCACCGTCGCCATGATCATGATGTTGAAAAACAGCCCCAGGTACAAGGAACGGAATCCCCGGAGAAACGCCGCCGATTTCCCGCTGTACCGGAGTTCGTAAAATTCGATGTCCGTCAAAACCTGCGAACGCCGCCACAACTTGGCATAAACGAAAACCGTCAGCATTCCCGTGAGAAGGAACGCCCACCACACGAAATTTCCGCTCACCCCGTTCGTGCGCACGATGTCCGTTACCAGGTTGGGCGTGTCCGTGGAAAACGTGGTCGCCACCATGGAAAAACCCAGGAGCCACCAGGGCATGTTGCGCCCCGAAAGGAAAAAGGAGGAGAAATTCTTTCCCGCCTTCCTTGTCATGACCACCCCGAGGATCAGGGTCAATGAGAAATACAGGATAATGATCCACCAGTCGAGTCCCGCCAGCCGCATCACATGTCTCCTTTACACAAGAGTTTTTTTAATACATTCCCAACATGGACTACCATAATCAATGGAATCAGTTTTTGTTGGGTTGGAACCCAAAATTAATCACGGTAATTTGCATACAGGATTCGGATCGTCAATAATATTGTGCCCTTTTTTCCTCTTCCCACTTGACTTCTGACGAACCATTTAATTAAAAGAGAAACATTCGTTTATTCGGGATATGTAATTTCTTAATGAAGGAGCGCATGGCATGAATCTGAAAATTTCCGTTGATCGAAAAAGGATCGAGGATTTCTGCAGGAAATGGAAGATTTCTGAATAGGCTTTTTTCGGCTCCGTTCTTCGCGATGATTTTCGACCTGAAAGCGATGTGGATGTCCTTGTTACTTTTTCGAAAGATTCCCGCTGGAGCCTTCTGGATATTGTTGAGATGATATCAGATACTGTTTATTTATGGGATAAAATTTACATAGAATATTTCATTTGTTATTTTTTGAAATTCAATGGTTTCGCGACCGTATTTCCTGAGGATTTTTCTATTTACCAGAGTTCCGGGTGCAAGTTTCAGTTTGTCTCTTAAAATCCATTTTCCGAGAAGTCTTTTACTTGGGGCGCTTGATATTGCCTTTCCAAAACGTTTATTTGTTTGAAGATCAATAGGACCGCCCTGTTCGATGCGCATCTTCATATATGAATTATCATCCATAATCGCAGAGAATTCCGTTCCTTCATAAGCCTTGTTAGGGAAGAATTCGGGATTTTTTTTGATTATTTCAATAGGCAAGGGGATATATACTTCATTAGAATCTCTTGTTCTTCCTCCGCCATTCCACCAGTTTAAACCGCTATTTAAGGCGACCTCGTTCGTTCTTAAACTAAAAAGGGGTATCTCTAAAGATTTAATCATAGAATGATCTTCACTTTCGATTATTTCAGTTTCTTCAGGATACTTCCTTTTCCCGATATATCTTTCGAGTTTGTTTCTTTTCTGTATGAAATTATTTATCTCATCTTGTAACAGAATGAGTCCGGATTTTCCGATATAAGCTGTTGCGAAAATTACATGTGCGGAATTGTTCAATAAACCGCACAAAAAATCGCGCATTTGAGAGTTTGATATTTTATTCGTTGAGAATTGCATTTTCATTTAATGTTTCAGAAAAGTAATAATCCATTCACGGTCAATAATCCCAGCCGTATGATGCCTGACAGGACTTAATCCATAGGCTTTGATTATATCATATCCCACATCATCAATGTCAAATCCGACTCTTTTTCCGATTTCCTGTATGTAGAGGTGCGTTTTTACGGAAACGTCTCTAATAATGTTATCTCCAACCAGAATGGAATATCTTTTGTTTTTGCGGAGAATCCGAAAACATTCTGCTATGTTTTTTTCCATATCCGTGAAGTATTTTTTTACGATATGTCCTCTTTTGTGATCAATATTCCAAATTTCTGAAACGCATTCGTCAATTTCCGGTATATGCGTTTTCTCAGGCATTGAATTATGATTATTTATCTTTTCAGTTCCAACAAGCGTTGATTTCAGGAAAGAAAGCGTATCGGAAGTCGCAAGTCCAAGCCAATAGAGCTCGAACTGAATGGATCTGAAATATTCTTGAGCGTTTGCGTAAGGGGGAGAAGTGATAACAAAATCAACCGACTCATCCGAAAGATCGATTTTTCTGGCGTCAGAATTAGCTAATAACTTTACGAAAGGGACGTTTTTATTTTGGGGAAATTGTTGATAAACGATACCACTCAATTCTTTTAATCGTTTCAAATAATCTATAACAATTTGTTCAAAAAAAGGAGCAGCTTCTTCCGGTCTTTGTCCATTACTGATTTTTTCCCGCATCATTCGGGATACGAAAGGTTTACTGATTTTGGGATCCGCATTGCTAACTTTCCGTATTATAGCGGAAAAACATAACCTGAAAAAATCCCTGATTTTATCGGGAATCCCTTCTCCCATATTGTTTATAACGGCATTTAGAATTCCTAAAGACATTTGAGATTTTTCAGAAAACCAATGGTTTATGTTTGGGATATCGGGAATCAGGGGCTTAATGTTTTTTTTCATACAAGCGGATTTTATCTTTTGAAGATGTTGATAAATAAAGTTTATCTCATCCTGCCGGATTTCTCTTGTTTTTACCGAAGTTATAAGATAGGATAAGGGATTGATATCTATCCCAATGCTGTTGCGCCCTAGAATCTTGGCTTCCAGCAAAGCGGTGCCTGATCCGCAAAAAGGGTCTAAAATTGTTTCTCCTCGCGCGCTGTATTTTCTTATGAGAAAGTTTGGAATGTGGGGGATAAATTTTGCCGGGTAGCTATGAAAATTATGCGTCAAATAATTCGTATTGGGGATATTTTTACAAAGAAGACGAAAATTGTATTCTTTATCGCCGTTGTGGTCAATATTGCCCTCGGTATCGATTTCGTCTTCCAGGAAATCCAACTCCTCCATCGCATTCATAAAAGATTTCGGGTATGATTTCAACGTTTTTCCCCTTGCCTTTTATACTCTCAATTTTATTATTGAGATTACATTAAATATTTTTTCATTCTGTCAAGAAAATTAGGATCAACCGTTCCTGTGAAACATGTTTAGATAGATATTATTCCGATTTTTTCGACGCCTTTTTGATCGCCTTGACAATTTTCTGATACCCGGTGCAGCGGCAGAGGTTTCCTGAAATCGCAGTCCGAATCTCCTCCTCCGTGGGATGCGGATTCTCCCGCAATAACGCCGTCGCCGACATGATGATTCCCGGCGTGCAGAATCCGCACTGCACCGCGCCCTCCTTCACCATCGCCTCCTGAAGTGAATTCATTCTTCCATTAGGCGACGCCCCCTCGATCGTCTCGATCGTTTTCCCGTTCGCTTGAACCGCCAGAATCAGACAGGAAGCCGCAGGCTTCCCATCAAGAAGAACCGTGCACGCCCCGCATTCCCCCATGCCGCAGCCGATCTTGGTTCCCGTCAAACCGAAATCCTCCCGGATCATGTCCACCAGCAACCGGTTCGGCTTCACCGACGCCTCCACGCGCCTTCCATTCAACTTGAACTTAACCTTTACATCCTCTGTCATCGTCATTCCTTATTCCTGCGAGATTTTAACACGGAAGTTTTTGCAGGCTCGTATAATGCGTCAGCTTCTCGTATGGGTACAGCCGCGACATGGCGAAGGAACTGATGGGGATGTGGCGTTCCTGGGCAGCGGCGATCGGATTCAATCCCGCCTGTACGATGATTCCCACCCGCCCCCGCGTCACCGGCGTGGCAGCCAGCGGATGCCCCGGTTTCCCGATCGCTATGATCCCCTTCAACTTCGCCTTGTTCAAATGCTCCTGGAATCGCTCGAGTTTGTGAAGACAGGTCGCCGGCGCCTCCCGGAATCCCGCCCCGATAAATCCGGGTTTTCCACGCGACACCATTCCCACGCTGGTCATTTCGCCCCGCATGAAAATCTCCAATGGATCGATCGTGGTTCCGCTGTAATGAATCGTGTGCTGAAAATATTTCGGCTTTCCATCCTGTATCTCGAGCAGCCCTCCAAAAACCGAAACCGTCGGAATTCCCGCCTGGAGAAATATCCCATTTGCCGTGATCCCGCATACCGTGCCGATGGCGTAATGATCCTTTGGAACCTGCTGTCCTGTAAAAACCTCGCCCGGCATCCCGATGGCAAGGAGCTCCCCGAAACTGATGCCCGCTTTGTAGGCGCGGACAATCTCCTCGATAGCCTTTGCCATGTATTTGACGGGAATGAGCGAGATGTTGATGACAATGGTTCCCCTGCGTCGTGAAAGGGAAAAGGTCATTTGCGAAGCCAGCGTCTCCGCCTTGACGTTGACGAATCCACGCAAAGATGCGGAAACCTGCTCCGCCGCAGCGTCAAATCCCTTGGAAGTAAGCCGCCTTCCCCTCCTGCCCAGGTTTTCCGTGAGCCCCGCTTCATCCAGTTCATCGAGCAAAAGCCGTATGGTGCGGTCGCTGACTTCGATGCCGAAATTCCCGAACTCCTCGGCAAGACGCGTTGCCCCTATAGGCTTTTCCGCCTGCGCCAGGATGTTCAGGCATATCTTCTGTCTGTATAATTTCTTTTCTTCAGGCATATCTTTCCTTCATCTTTTTTATCAATCCCTATTGTTACGATTTTATATATTCCGTTGACAGCCTTGAGGTCAAGTCCGGATTCAATCCCCCTGAATCCACCTTTCGTATGTAACGGGTCCGTTGAACGCCGCCGCCTTGCCTTCATATTCTGTTCCCGACGTTTCCGCATGAATGAATCCGTTCATATCACCCACGAGCGCCGTATGCAGTATCTTCTTTTCCGGATTTTCATGCATCAGGATATCGATCTGTCTTTTCTGATCACGGTATCGCGTCACATCTTTTTCCCTCGTCTTTTCCATGGGAAAAGCCCTTTCCAAACGGTGAATCATGTTGATTGTTCTTCGCCAGGTTCCCCCCGTGGGCCCTACAATCGGTTTTCCATTCAGTGTGACATCCCGGTCGTCATAACATATCACCACAAGACGGTGGTCGGAACTTTTCCCGAGCCATTCCACGATCTTGTCCCCGTGGCGCTCCGCATCGCTGTATCCGTAATTGCTGTCCAGAAAGGAAATGCGTTTTACATTGTCCGGGATATGCTCCACGCCGTTCAGGAAACCGAATATGAAACTGCCGCCCCCGCTGTGTCCCGAGAGATGGATCGTTGTCTGCATGCCATCGAATTCCCTTGCCGCCGATTCGATGATTTCTTTGATCAGGCTGCCGCTCTCAGCATTCCTTTGCCTCCACGATGGCCAGCTCCTTCCTTCCGCCTCCAGATATACCGTGACGATATTTTTGTCCTTTATCGCCTCGCGAAGTCTCCTGGTTTGGGCGCCGATATGCTGGATGCCGAAATGCCAATCCACCCCGGATTTCAGCTTTTTGCCGATGGTTTGTTCTGTCGTGTTTCCATTCGGCAGGGCGAAAAAAATCAGATGCGCCGGTTTATGGGAATCGAAATCCCGCACGCTCGGGGCGTTGATATGAACCTTCGCCCCGGGCTCTATTGTATATCGCTTGATCTGTTCGTCGAAATGTGCGCTGGTTTCAAAATCCCTCCAGGGACGAAGATTCTCCCTCGCAGGATCGAGCGATGTCTCCCTGAAAAGATCGGAGACGCTGTAGAAATGCTCGAAGTGATCCTGCGTTGTCATGCCTGAATAACCCAGTACATGGAAATTCCCCTTATCCGCACGATAAAGGAGTTTCGCCCCGCGGGAGTTCACCCCAGAGGAATCTTTTTTTATCGCGCCGATTTGGTCGATCAAATAACTCGCCGCCAGCGTGGTTGTGTTGCCGCGATGCTGCGCCTCGGGTGGATAAAGATGACTGAACCAGAATCCCGCCTCTCCTCTGGCTGCTTTTTCAGCAAAATCCAGAAACGGCTTGATGGATTCCGGATCGATGGTTTGCGTATCCTTGATTTTCGCCGGGTATAGGGAATCCGCCAGAACCACGTCAGTTATGCGCGGCAGAAATTCCTCCTGTTTCAGAATCTCCCGGATGGCGGAATATCCCCCGCTGAACGAAGAAAGGCATATCCTCCCCAGGGGTTTCGAGGTGATGTCGTTCCGGGCAAGGGTTTTTGTGGTTTCCTCCAGAATATCTCTCAGATTTTTGGGATCGGAGAAGACCTCCGGGTATCCGTAATTTTTTACTGAGATGCTGACAATCACCGCATTTTTCCGGGCGTCGAAAAAATTCTGTTCGGAACACCACGCCGCCCCGTGAAAAAAGAGAACAATATCCGCGCCTGCCGATGCATATTGGTTGAAAAATTCGGGAACATAAAGGCTTCCCAGGGATAGTTGAAATCGTTTTCCCGGAACATCGCGACGCGGGGGAGCGATCGGCCCCTTGCTTTCCGCCTTTTTCTTTTCCCCGGCTTTCTCCCGCCCAAGGCAGACGAGGCTTCCAAAGGCGCCCAGGATCAACAGATAAGCAAAAATTCGTCCGGATTTTTTCAAGACGCGCCTCTTCCTTTTATCAGGATGTGTCATTAAAAATGAAAGCGATTTTTAGAACATGAATATCCCCCAGAAATCAAGTTAAATCGTAACTTCAAGACAAAATATCATAAAAAATCGCTTTTCTTAAGGTAAAATTTCCTTTTGAATCTCTAAAATCCTCCCTCTTCAGGCATTTTTCGGCTTATCAGTTCATTTTTGTTGAATCCTTCAGGCTTTCTTTGCTGTATTCTTGTTTTTAATAATCATTGATGATTATCAAAAACCTTTATTTTGAATCTTACCAAGGAAAGAAGAAAGAGCAATGTATTCCAAACAGTATATCCAGAAAGTCATGGACCTTATCATCCAGCGCAATCCACGGGAATATGAATTTCACCAGGCGGTGCAGGAGGTCCTTGAATCTCTGGCGCCTGCCCTTGAAAGGCATCCGCACTATCTTGAAAACTGCCTCCTGGAACGCTTTACCGAGCCCGAACGCGTCATCATGTTCCGCGTTCCCTGGATTGACGATAATGACAAAATCCAGGTCAACCGCGGCTTTCGCATTGAATTCAACAGCGCCATTGGCCCCTACAAGGGGGGACTCCGCTTCCACCCCAGCGTCAACCTCGGGATCATGAAATTCCTCGGATTCGAACAGATATTGAAAAATGCCCTTACCACGCTTTATATGGGAGGCGCCAAGGGAGGCTCCGATTTCGATCCCAAGGGAAAATCCAATCGCGAAGTCATGCATTTCTGCCAATCCTTCATGATCGAACTCTACCGCCATATCGGGCCCGCAACAGACGTTCCCGCCGGCGATATCGGCGTGGGACCCCGAGAAATCGGATATCTCTTTGGGATGTATAAACGCATCACTAATGAATTCAATGGCGCCATTACCGGGAAAAGCCTGAACTGGGGCGGCTCCGTTCTGCGCCCCGAAGCCACAGGTTATGGGTGCGTCTATTTCGCCCGCGAGATGCTGAAAACACGCGATGAGTCCTTCGAGGGCAAGGTTTGCGTTGTCTCCGGTTCCGGCAACGTCGCTCAGTTCACCGTGGAAAAACTGATCCAGCTCGGCGCCAAAACAGTCGCCCTTTCCGATTCCAACGGCGCCATTTATGATCCCGACGGCATCGATCAGGAAAAACTCCTGTGGGTCAAGAATCTCAAGAACAAGAGACGCGGCAGAATCCGGGAATACGCCATCCAGTATCCCAAGTCGCAGTACTTTGAGAATAAAAAGCCCTGGGATACCCCCTGTGATTGCGCCTTCCCCAGCGCCACGGAAAATGAAATCAGCGAACAGGACGCTCAAACCCTTCTCAAAAACGGATGTTACCTCGTGGCGGAAGGCGCCAACATGCCCTGCGTTCCCGCCGCTGTTAAATTGTTCCTCGAAAATAAGATACTTTATGGCCCCGGCAAAGCCGCCAATGCCGGCGGAGTCGCCGTCTCAGGTTTGGAAATGGCGCAGAACGCCCAGTTCATCCACTGGAGCCCGGGTTATGTGGATGACAAACTCCAGGAACTCATGAAGGAAATCCACGACAACTCCTATCGCACTGCGGAAGATTACGGATTTAAGGGAAATCTTGTCATCGGCGCCAATATCGCCGGTTTCATCAAAGTGGCGAACGCCATGCTCGAACAGGGACTGGTGTAATTCTCATATCCGGCTTGAATGGCGCTCGGAGAACCGAAGTCTTCCCAATCATTCGCTTTATAAGCCGCATGGGAATCCCGGATACTATAGATCCACCCTCATCGAGGGTTTGCGACTCCCACTGCGCCCCTTAGGATAAACATGCCCTGCGCCTATTCCCATCCTAACCTTTCAATACCGCCAGAGGCGCCATTTTTGCGACTAAAACCGCTAAACCCGCGCCGACAACTACGCGGATCACTTCATTGATATCCTTGTATGCGTCCGGCGCTTCCTCCTTGATGGCGTGGCGATCCTCACACACAAGATAGACTCCCTTCATCGATTCCCGGAACATCTCGTCCGTGATGCGTCCTTGTTTGATGATTTTCCCGTCTCTTCGGACTTTTCCAGCTGCCGCCATCCTTGACATGACCCTTCCCGCCCCATGATTCACGCTGTAAAGACTCTCCGCTCCGCCGTCCGTTCCCACAAGAAGATAACTTGCCGTTCCCATGGACCCGGGAATGATCACAGGCTGCCCCAGCGACTGATATTGCGTCCCCTTCATGCGTTCCGGTGGGTACGCCCTTGTCGCCCCTTTTCTATGGACCCAGAAACTCCCGTTCCCATGTTTCTCGTATTTGGCGATGTTATGCGGCACATCGTAGACAAGGGGCATGGGAATGTTCCCGAAGTAATGCCGGAAATTCCTTCGCGCCAGCATCGCCATGATCTGACGGTTCACAAAGGCGAAGTTCGCCGCCGCATGCATCGCGCCGATGTAATCCCTGCCTTCTCTGGAATCCGCGCGAAAAAATCCCAGCGTTCTATCCGGCGATTTCTCACGGCTCGCCCCCGCGGCAAGCGGCATGTAATCATTGCCTATCTGATGCCCGAGCCCGCGCGAACCGGAATGAATCATGACTACAACCTGCCCCTTTCTGATCCCCATTGCCTGGGCGATCTTCTCATCCGCCACGCTTTTCACTTCCTGGATTTCTATAAAGTGGTTTCCTCCTCCGAGCGTTCCCAGCTGATCCCTGCCCCGTTCGAGGGCTTTGGACGATACCGCTTCCACGCAACCCGCCATGGAACCCATATCTTCGATATGATGATAATCCGTCTCCATCTCCAGATCATTCCAGAGGGGAAGCAAACGCTCATGATTTTTCGCCCAGTCGAACATGCCCTTTACCCCCCGTTCCAGCGTCAGGCGTAATTCGGACTTGGTCAGTTTGAGATTTTTCTTCCCCTCTCCCAGGGGAATGTCCCGCCGGATCGAATCCGCCAGAACTTTGGAATCTATTTCATCTTTCATGAGCGGCGTTGTCAGAAGCCGCATTCCGCAATTCACATCGTAACCCACTGCGCAGGGGATGATCTCATTGGGCATGGCGACCACGCACCCGATCGGGACCCCGAATCCCGTGTGGATATCGGGCGTTGCCAATGCCTTGTACGCCGATGGAAGCGAGGCTGCGTTGCGGAGCTGCTGGAGGGATTCTTCCTCCAGCTTCATATTCTCGCTTATGTAAATCATCGCCTCGATTTTCATGTTTCCCTCCCGCGGGATAAGCGCCCGGTAGGGATCGATACGTTTAATATTCATGATCGCTCCTGTTTTAAAAGAATTGGAATCCCATTTTTAACATTTTTATAAAAGAAAAATATGATACATGATGTTGTATGATCAAGCATGAATTCATATCGAACCGGCTCTTTTTCAAGGGCAGGATATTTTTCTTATTGAAATTCAAACCCTATTATAGCATCTAATTGCAGAAATGATGCGGATTGTTTATTTTTGAAAAAAGATTTTTTTAATATTGTATTTTCAGATAAGGGATTCCCGCCCGTTATCGGTTCCTTGTCTTGGAAGAGAGGGGAATAAGGGTATGAGAGGAAATCATCTGTTCCTTTTACAGGAAATCAATAAAGAAGGCGTGCCTGGACGCTTTATTGATGTCAACGAGGACGCGTGTCTCGAGCTGGGGTATTCCAGGGAAAAATTACTTGAAATGTCCCCCGGGGATATCGTTTCTCCAGGGAATCGTCCCTTGTTCTCTTCCATTCTGGAATCGCTGCGGAAACAGAAAAATCTTGTAATTGAAACGGAGTTGATTGCAAACGATGGGCGCAGATTGCCTGTCGCCCTTTGCTCCTTTCTCATCCGCCTCGAGGTTGATCGCGCCATCTTGTATCTCTCGACGTACGATGACTCCTTTGGTTTGGCGAAGGACCAATTGCGGGAAGGGGAGGAAAAATACCGCCTTCTTGTCGAAAATATGGATGAAGGAGTCGTCATCAGCCAGAAAGACCGTTTCCTGTTTTTTAACGGTCGTTTTGCGGAAATCCTCGGGTATGAACCGGAGGAACTGGAGAAAAAGGATTTCAATGACATCTATACCCCCCGCGGGATTGAAATACTCAGACAAAGGCATAAATCGAGGGAAAAAGGGGAAAATTTACCGCCCCGCTATGAAACCCTTTTCCGGAAAAAAGACGGAACGGAAATCGATGTGGAAGCTAATGTCGCCACCATAGATTACAAGGGCGAATCCGCGACGTTTGCCGTTATCCGTGATATTTCATCACGGAAACAGGTTGAGGATGAACTCTGGCGCGCCCATGATATCTATCGCAAAGCCATCGAAAACGCCCAGGGAGTGCCCTATCGCTTCAATTATTCCGAAGAAAACTATGAATTCATCGGGGAGGGATGCGAAGCCCTGCTCGGAGTTCCCCCCCATGAGTTGAAAGTCGGTGATTTCTGGGATATTGTCAAGGAAACCATTATTACCGATCCCGGAGCGCCTCGCGATCCCCTGAAATATATCAAAGCCTTCCAGAAAGGGGAGCGTAAATGTTATAAAACCGATATTCGGATCGTTACAAAAAAAGGCGACGAAAAATGGTTGAGCGATTTCGCCGTGCCCATACTGGATGAGAAATCCGGCAAGGTTGTCGGCTCCATGGGGATTCTTCAGGATATCACGGAAAGGAAAAAAGCGGAGGAGGAACTGAAACGCATTCATAAAATTTACCGCATCGCCATCGAAAACGCCCAGGGGGTGCCCTATTTCCTCAATTACCATACCGATATGTATGAATTCTTTGGAGACGGATCCCGGGAACTCCTCGGCGTCCCGCCAAATGAATTGACCCATAAGCGAAATATCAAGAATCTTATCCAAGAGGTCATTATGACCGATCCCGCAGCCCAAATAGACAAACAGGAATATATCCAGGCGATTTTAAGGGGGGAACACAAGGAATACAGGGCTGACCTCAAGATTGTCACGCCTCAGGGAGAGGAAAAATGGCTGAGCGATTCCACCATAAGCGTGATTGATGAAAAAACCGGGGAGGTCATCGGCGCCCTCGGTATATTGCAGGATATCTCGGATCGTAAAAAAACCGAGGAAAAACTCAGAATGGTTCACCAGATATATCGCGAAGCCATCGAAAACGCCCAGGGCATCCCTTATCGTCTCAATTATCCGGAGGGAACCTATGAATTCATTGGGGAAGGCTGCGACGAACTTCTCGGTATTCCCGCTGAGAACATGTCTTTGGATAAATTGAAAAGCATTATAAAGGAGAATGTCATCACAGACCCCAAAGCTCCCTCCGACTTCAACGAATATATCCAGGCTTTCATGAAGGGCGAAATCAAAAAATATCGCGCTGATCTTCGAATCGTCACGCCCCAGGGAAAGGAAAAATGGCTCAGCGATTGCTCCGTGAAAGTTGTTGACGAGAAAACCGGCAAGGTCGTCGGGATGCTGGGAATCCTTCAGGATATCACGGATCGCAAACTGGTCGAGGAAAAATTGAAACGCGTTCATTCCATATACCGCATCGCGATTGAAAACGCACAGGGCGTCCCCTACAGCCTCAATTTCAACGATTATACGTACGATTTCGTCGGGGAAGGCTGCGAGGAACTCCTCGGCATTTCCGGCGACAAACTGACCTTCAATACATTCGCCGCCCTCGATAAAGAACTGTTTGTCAATGATTCCATCGGACCCATCAATCCCTATGAATACGGCCGCGCCTTTCGAAAAGGAAAAATCGAACGCTTTAAAGTGGATTTGAAACTGAACATGTCGGATGGCAACATGAAATGGATCAGCGATTGCGCCATTCCCCTCTGCGACGACAAAACCGGACAAGTGATCGGTTCCCTCGGAATCCTTCAGGATATCACCGAACGCAAACAGGCGGAAAAAGTCCTTCAGGACTACGCCGGTCGCCTTGAAGAGATGGTGGAAATACGCACAAAGGAACTCAAGGAAATCCAAGAACAGCTTGTCAGGAAGGAAAAACTCGCCCTCCTTGGACAGCTGGCGGGAAGCGTGGGGCATGAATTGCGCAATCCCCTCAGCGTCATCAATAACGCCCTTTATTATCTCAAATCCATCATGAACAATCCGGATGAAAAGATCATCGAATACCTCAACCTGATTGAATCCGAAGTGGAATCGGCGGGAAAAATCGTATCCGACCTCATGGATTTTTCAAGAACCAAACCTGTCGAAAAACAGAAAATCTCTGTTTTGGAAATCGTCCGTACCGTGCTGGATAGAATCCCCCCTCCGGAAAACATTCAGGTTTCCGTCAACGCCCCCCCCAATCTTCCCCCGCTATGCCTCGATCCCGGACAAATCTCTCAGGTGATCGCCAACCTTCTCACCAACGCGTATCAAGCGATGCCGGATGGCGGAAACGCGGATGTTTTGGCGTCCCTGAACCAGGAAGAATTGTCCCTTACAATAAAAGATACCGGATGCGGAATTTCCGATGATAACATGAAAAAAATCTTTGAACCCCTCTTTACCACGAAGAGAGGCGGGATCGGATTGGGTCTGTCCATTACGAAAAACCTCGTCGAGGCGAACGGCGGAAAAATCGAAATTCAGAGCAAGGAAGGGCAGGGAAGCGCATTCACTCTTGTTTTCCCTGTATGTGGATAGCTATGCGACGTAACGCGAAAATATTGATCGTCGATGACAACAGGCCATTTTGCGAAACGCTCTCCGAGAGCCTTGAATTAAAAGGTTATGGAACCCGGTATGTCCCGATGGGAAGGCTTGCGCTCGATCTCATCTCCACAGAGTCCTTTTCCACCGCCCTGATCGACCTCTCTCTCCCTGATATGGATGGCGTTACTCTGATGAAACAAGGAAAAAAAATATCCCCGGAATTGGAATGCATCGTTTTGACCGGCAACGCCTCTCTTCCCACCGCCATTGAAGCCATGAATCTCGGGGCTTACTCCTATCTCCAGAAACCGTGCAGAACGGAACAGATTCTCTTCACGGTACAAAGGGCGGTCGAAAAGTACGAAACCTCCAGAAACCTGAGATTGAGCGAGTTGAAAATGGCGCTCGCCATTGAATCTTCCGATGCCGGATATTTCGAACATAACTCCGATTTTACCCAAGGCGCCATCAGCAGCCACTGGGCCTCCAACCTCGGTTTTGAAAAAAATGATTCCCTTCCCATAGGCGATATGTTTCAGTGGTGGCGGAATCGCATCCACCCCAACGATCGGACGCAAGTTATGAAATCGTATCATGACCTCGTGAACGGAGATTCGGATCGGTTCAAAATCGAATTTCGCATTTATGATAAAAAAGATCGCTTGCGCTGGATGCAACTCTCCAGTAGAGTGGTTGAACGGGATAACAGAAACAAGGACCTTTTGATTGTCGGCATTCAAATGGACATCACGGAACAAAAAGAAGCTCAACGCAAACTCGCCTTCATGGCGACCCATGACGAACTGACAGGTCTTCCCAATCGAAATCTTTTTATGGATCATCTCAAATCGGCGCTTGCGCGCTCGCAGAGAACGCGCAGAAAATTGGCGGTTCTCTTCCTCGATCTCGATAAATTCAAGGATGTCAACGATACGCTGGGACACTCCATCGGGGATGAACTCATTAAGATGGTGGGAGAGCAACTGTGTCACTGTCTCCGTAAAAGCGATATCATCGCCCGCATGGGAGGCGATGAATTCATGCTCCTCTTGCCTGAAATCAATCAGGATCAGGATATGGAAAATGTCGCTCGGAAAATCATTGATATGATTCAAATCCCCTTTTCCATAGGGCGTCATCTCCTGCGCGTGACGGCAAGCATCGGCATTGCCGTTTATCCTGACGATGGCGATGATGCGGAAACCCTCATCAAAAACGCTGACATCGCCATGTATTACGCCAAAGACGTCAGCCGTAATACCTTTATGCGTTATCAGTTCGCCATGACGCATCACTGTTCCGATTTCCGTTTATGGAAAATGGATAATTCAAAAGGAAAGGTTGATTCATGATTTTATGACGCCTCATTCCGTAAAAATTGAGAACGCCCCGAAACAAAGAGGACTCTTTCAAAGCATTCGCATCAAATTGATCCTCGCCTTTTCTCTTCTTTTCCTCGTCGTTCTGACGCTTATCAATATAGTTTCCATTTTCGGCCTTCCCTTTACCTCCTATTCCGGCCGTTCCGGTTACCAGATCGAAGAAGCCTTCCGGAAACTCGCCCTGGTCGCCGATTTGAAAAAACAAAGAATCCTCGGCTGGAAGGAGGAAATCCTGGATTACGCCAAACTCGCATCCACCTATGACCTCCTCCAGGATAACGTCGTCGGTCTCAATGAAGTCTGGACCGTTCTGGAACAGGAAGGCATCGACTCGGACGATCTCTGGGATATGTTGCGACAGGAGGATTATTACGTCAATCTCGTGGATATCCTGAACAGCGTCCAATCCTCGCGCCGCATTTATCATAAAATCTATGTCGCCGATATGTATAGCGGCGTTATCATGGCGTCCACGGACCCTTCGGATACGGGCACTTCCTTTCCCGTTCAAATATTCTTTTACTATAACCCGGGACCAAGAAGAGAGTATTTGAGCGATGTCATCATCGGCCCGCGAAGCGGGAAACCAAGCATTCTTCTTGGTCATGTCATCACCAACGCCGATGACAAGGCGTTATCCCTCCTGGTTATGGAAATCAATCCCGATGCTGCGTTGAGTCCCATCCTCAATACCAGGGAATCACTGGGAGAGGGAAGCGAGGCTTACCTTGTCAATCAGGATCATAATCTTTTAACGTCCTTCCTTACTCCCATCCCGGGCGCCCCCAATCCCAAACCCCTTGATTTCAGAATACGCTCCGCTCCCGTCATCCTTGCCCTCCAGGAAAGGGAAGGCGCTATGGAAACTTCCGATTCTCGGGGAAAATCCATCCTGGCAGCCTATCGCTTTATCCCCATGGGAACCAGCTGGGGCTGGGGAATGATCGTTAAAATCGATAAGACCGCTATCCTCGCTTCTCTCAGGGAAGACGCTCTTCACTCTTTTTTGATCGGATTGATCGGATTACTCGCCCTTGTGATCTTCACGGTTGTCATCGTTGAAAATTTCACCCGCCCCATCCGTTCCCTCAGCTGGACCGCTATCAGGGTGGCTAAGGGAGATTTGAACGCCAGAGCCCTGGTTCTCCCTCACGATGAAGTGGGCACCCTTTCCACCATTTTCAATTCCATGATTCAAAGAATACAGAACTGGCATCAGGAACTCGAGAAACAGGTGAAATCGCGTACCGCAGAATTGCGCCAGGCTAACGTGGATTTGAAACGCGAGATCGAGGAACGCATCCGAGTCGATAAGGAACTGAAAAAATACTCCGAAAAACTCGAAGAAATGGTCGAACAGAGAACCTCTGAACTTCGCAAAGCGCAGGAGGAACTGGTTAAAAAGGAAAAACTCGCCATTCTTGGCCTTTTGGCCGGCGGGGTGGGGCATGAATTGCGCAATCCCCTCGGCGTTATCAATAACGCCGTTTTTTACCTGAAAACCATCCATTCCGAGGATGACTTCCATACTAAGGAATATCTGGACATCATTGCTTCAGAGGTCTCGAACGCGGAAAAAATCGTCTCCGACCTCATGGATTACGCCGGATTGAAACACATCGAGAAGGAAAAAGTCTCTATCCCTCAAATCGTAAGCCAGATTTTAAAGGATTATCCCCCCAGTGAAAAGATTGAAGTCTTGATCGATTTCCCGGAACATCTGCCGGATTTGCGCGCAGAACCCTCACAGATATACAAAATTATATTCAATGTGATAACCAATGCCTGCCAAGCCATGCCGGAGGGCGGCGCCCTCGCCATCAAGGGATCTCATGAAAACAGCAGTCTCCATATTTCCATTGAAGATTCCGGAACCGGCATTCCCGAAGAAAACCTGGCTAAAATATTCGATCCCCTCTTCACGACAAAAGCCCGCGGTATCGGTTTGGGCCTCTCCGTTTCCAAATCCCTTGTGGACGCCTGTGGCGGAAACATTCGAGTCGCCAGCGAAATCAATAAAGGAAGCGTTTTTGTAATAAATTTTCCCCTCAAGGAGACAATCAATGAATAAATACATGAATATACTCATTGTGGATGATGATCAAAGAATGGTCAAAACCCTCGTGGATATTCTCCAATTGAAAGGCTTCAAGGCGGAAGGATCCCATTCTCCCAAGAAAGCCCTTGAACGGTTGATCGATCAGGACTTCGATTGCGTCCTCACGGATATTAAAATGCCCGAAATGAACGGCATCGAGTTTTTCCGCGCCATCAGGAACATCAGACCGGACGTCGCCGTTGTCTTCATGACCGCTTACGCCACCAATGAAATCGTGGAAGAAGGGATTCACGAAGGCGTCATCGCCACTTTGAACAAACCCCTCGATATCAACCTCCTGCTGGGTTTCTTCTCCTTTCTCGGAGAAGAACCCTCCGTAGTCATCGTGGATGATGACCCCCAGTTCTGCAAAACGCTCGCAGCCATCCTGCATACAAGAGGCTTTCATGTCATCGAGATATCCGATCCTCACGCTCTCTATGATTTTCTGAAACCCAATAACCAGGTGGTTCTCCTCGATATGAAACTCAATTCCACCAGCGGCCTGGACGTCCTGAGAAATATCCGGGAAAAATATTCCCATCTTCCCGTTGTTCTGGTCACCGGTTTTCGAAAGGATATGGCGGCTTCCATCGAAGCCGCCATGAAAATCAATGTTTTCACCTGTCTCTACAAACCCTTTCAGATAGACGAACTGCTGAGCGTCCTCAAAACCATCCATCATAAGGAACTCGGACGTTTTCTGAAGGAATCTTTATCTAAAAGGAGGTGAGGGCGCCCGTGCCTGATCACCCTCATATCCTCATTGTCGATGATGACGCGCATTTCGGGAAAACCCTTTCTGATATCCTGATTCTCAAAGGGTATGAACCTTTTGTCGCCCAACAGGGAAAAGCCGCCCTGGACGCCATCCGATCCTCCAGATTCTCCGTAGTCCTGATCGACCTCATGTTGCCGGATATGGATGGGCTGATGGTCATGAGCGAAATAAAAAAATTCCACCCCCATACGGAATGTATCGTACTCACAGGACACGCCTCTCAAACATCCGCCATCGAAGCCGTCAACAGGGGCGCCTACAACTATGTACAGAAACCTTATAACATCGAACAACTTCTCCTGGTTATCCGTCGCGCCATCGAAAAACAGGAGGCCGAAGACGCCCTTCTGGAAAGTGAAGCGCGCTACAGGCTTCTCTTCAACAGCGGAAACGACGCCGTGATGGTTTTTCATCTCCACCCCGACGCCGCTCCGGGAAATTTCATCGAAGTGAACGATATCGCCTGTCAAATACTCGGTTATGACAGAAATGAATTGCTGAAGATGTCTTTCGGCGATGTCGAAGTCCCTGAATTCAGAAATGAACGTAAACTCGCCCTTGGGGAATTGTTCTCCCAGAATTATGTTCTTTTTGAAACATCCTTTATGACAAAAAAAGGCTCCCCACTCCCCGTTGAAATCAATTCCCGCCTCTTTGACTTGAATGGAATTCCCGCCGTTCTGGCTTGCGCAAGAGATGTGACCGAAAGAAAACGAACCGAAAAAATCAATCAGACCTTCTCCGAGTTGGGCTTTAAACTGAACGTCGTCACCTCTCCCAAACAAGCCGCCAATGTCATTCTCTCCGCTTGCCAGAAACTGTTTGGCTGGGACTCCGGCTTCATCAGCTATTACTCCCACGAGGATGACAGGGTCTATGACCTTATCATTGTTGATACGATCAACGGCGAGAAGAAGGAAATCCCTTCTGTAAGTGAGGGGAAAGGCGTCAAAAACAGAGCCGATCGCGCCATGAAACTCGGATCCTGCCTGATCTTTCGCGAACGCGAGCGCCCGGTCGATTCCCATAATCTCGTTCCCTTTGGCGAGTCCCGGAAACTCTCCCTCTCCCTTATGTTCACCCCTATCAAAAAAGGCGACATGATCGTTGGTCTTATCTCGATTCAAAGCTATAAATACAGGGCGTTTTCACAGGATGATCTCAAAACCCTGGAGATTCTCGCCGATTATTGCGGCGGCGCGCTCGACCGGATTTTTACAGAAGCGAGGCTCCAGGAAAGCAACGAAAAACTCCGCCTCCTTACCGAGCAGATACCCTCCATTTTGTGGACCACGGACGCCGATCTGCGCTTTACCATGTTATTGGGCTCCGGATTGAAACCCCTCCATCTCAATCCCGAACAACTCATCGGAAAATCGCTTTCGGAGGTCTTCGTCCTCAATGATCATCCTTCCCTTCCCCTCCTTAATCATCAAAAAGCGCTCGGAGGCGACTCCTCTACCTTTGAAATGAGTTTTATGGGCAAATATTTCAACTCCTATGTCGAACCCCTCCGGAACGCCGAAGGCGCCATCATCGGCTGCATCAGCGTATCCAATGACATTACCGAGCGAAAACAGGCGGAAGAAGAACTGAAACTCGCCCACGAAATCTATCCCAAAGCCATCGAAAACGCAAAAGGCGTTCCCTATTACCTGAACCTTCTCGATGGAACCTATGAATTCATCGGACAGGGATGGGATGAATTGATCGGCATCCCCAGAATGAATATGAACCACCAGAAGATTATGGAGGTTGTGGATGAAGTCGTCGTCCGGACGCCGGGAGCGCCTACAGACCCCGCCGAATACGGGAAATATTTCCGAAGCGGAAAACTCGAGCGCTACCGCACCGATATCCGAATCCACACGCCAAACGGAGAGGTAAAATGGCTCACCGATTGCGCCGTCCCCATCAAAGATGAGAAAACCGGTAAAGTCATTGGATCCCTCGGGATCATTCAGGATATCACCGAAAGAAAACAAATCGAAAAACTCTACGAATCCTTTGCCGCCCTGGGAAAGAAACTCAGTACCGTTACCAATCCGGAACAGGCGGGCAGAGTTATCCTCGATACGGCGAATGAATTGTTCGGACTCGACGCCGCCTTCCTCGATCTTTACATCCAGAATAAGGATGAACTCTATACGGTCCTTTATCTCGATCGCATCGATGGACGACTTCAGGAAGCGCCGCGTCCCGAATCCGCCAGGATTCCAACTCCCATGACCAGATTTACTCTCGAACGGGGCGCCCAGCTGATCCAGGATCGCGACAGGGAACTCAAACCGGATACTTTCACGCTTTCCTTTGGAGATCATCGGAGAAAATCCGCTTCTTTCATGTTTAGCCCCATCAGAAAAGGAAAAAAGAATATCGGCGTCATTTCCATTCAAAGCTATACCCCGTATAAATATAACCAGGAAGCCCTGCGCATGTTCGAATTTCTCGCCGATCACTCCAGCGGCGCCCTGGAACGGGTTCTTGCGGAAGAAAAACTCTTCAGAAGCGAGGAACATCTCCGCCTTTTGACTCAGCAAATCCCCGCCCTGTTATGGTCCACCGATCAAAACCTCGCTTTTACCATAATGCTCGGATCCGGTCTCAGCGCCCTGAACCTCAAACCCAACCAGATGGTCGGGAAAACCCTCTTCGATTTTTTGAAATGTCAGGACCCCTCCTTTCTCCCGATCGCCCTCCATATTCAAGCCCTGGCGGGAAAATCCGCCACCTATGAAATGCAACTGGGAGATAAATTCTTTCATTCCTACATCGAACCTTTACGCGATGCGGATGGGCATATCATCGGTTGCGTCAGCGTGGCTCATGATATCACCGATCGCATTCACTCCGAAGAAGCGCTGCGAAAGGCGCACGAACAACTGGAACAAAGGGTCAAGGAACGCACGAAAGAACTCTCCCTTTCCAATACGCTTCTGAAACGCGAGATCAGGCAGAGAAAAAAAGTCGAGGAAAATCTCGAAAACTCGCTCTCCCTCCTGCGCGCCACCCTCGAATCCACAACCGACGGCATCCTCGTTGTCAATAATGACGGCGTGATCGTCAATTATAACCAACACTTTATCCGAATGTGGAAATTGACCAAAACAGCCATGAAGAAAAGAGATTATCAGAATGTGGAAAAATTATGCCTCAACCTGGTTACAAACCCCGGCGCTTTTCAATCCAAATTCCGGGAAATGTCCAACCGTCCCGAATCCGACAGCTTCGATATCCTGGAATTGAACGATAATCGAATCCTGGAACGCTATTCCAGACCCCAGAAAATTGGACAAAAAACAGTCGGAAGGGTCTGGAGCTTCCGCGACGTCACGCGCTCCAAACGCGCCGAAGAAACCCTGGCGCGCTCCGAAGCCATTTATAGAGAAGCCATTGAAAAAGCCGCCGGCGTCCCTTATCGGCTCATCTATAAAGACTTTAATTACGATTTCATCGGTGAAGAAATCAAAGGGCTCTTCGGAATCTCTCCTCAAAATTTTTGCGCAAAAGAATTACGTAAATCTATCCGGGAAGTCGTGATCGTTGATCCCGACGCCCCCCAGCGCCTGATCGATTATGTCGAGGCTTTCCAGAGAGGCGAGGTCGATCAATACCGCGTCGATCTCCGCATCCGAACGCCTTCCGGCGAGGAAAAATGGGTCAGTGATTGCTCCGTTCCCATCAGGGATTCTCATACCCGGAAGGTTGTCGGCTCCCTGGGAATCCTCCAGGATATCACCAAACGCAAACGTATGGAAGAACAGGCGCGCCGGCAGCAGGAACAACTTGTCCAAACCGAGAAAATGGCCGCCCTGGGCATCCTGGTCTCCGGCGTAGCCCATGAAATAAACAATCCTAACAACTTCATCATGCTCAATGTTCCTACTTTGCATGATTCATGGAGCAGCGTTGTCCCCATACTCGATCAGTATTACGAACAGAATGGCGATTTCCTGGTAGGCGGAGTCTATTATTCCACCATGAGAAAACATATGCCCGAGCTCTTCAATTGCATCCTGGCGGGAGCCAATCGCATCAAGAATATCGTTCGGGAGTTGAGAGATTTTGCCCGTGAAAGCGACGCCTCACAGATGGAGCCGGTGGATATGAACGCCGTGGTCAGATCCTCCCTTACCCTTCTGGAAAATATGATCAAAAAATCCACAAACAAATTTTCCGTGCGGTATGATGATAACATCCCCAGAATCAAGGGAAATTTCCAACGCCTCGAACAGGTCGTCATTAATCTCATTCAAAACGCTTGCCAGGCGCTTCCCGATAAAGATAAGGGAATAATTGTTTCCACACGCTGCGATTTCAAAAAGAAACGCGTCATCCTTGAAATTGCGGATCAGGGAACAGGGATTCCTCCCGAAATTCATAAATTTATCATGGATCCCTTTTTCACCACAAAAAGGGAAAAAGGCGGCGTGGGTTTGGGATTGTCCATATCATCCAAAATCATCAATGAACACAAAGGCTCCCTGGAATTCAAATCCGGACACGGCGCCGGAACTATCGCCGCTATTGAACTGCCTTTGGATTCCCATTCCATGCACTCGAAAGGAGCGAGGAAATGAAATCTACCGTGAGTCCTTCCTTCCCCGTCTTGATCGTCGATGACGAAGAAATGACGCTCAAAAGCTGCGAAGTCGCCCTCCTTTCCTATGGCATGAACCAGATTCTCTGCTGCCAGGATAGCCGCAACGTCATGAATATCCTCGCTGAACGAGAGATGGGCGTTATTATGCTCGATCTCTCCATGCCCTATCTCTCCGGTGAGGAATTGCTCAATAAGATATCGCTCGATTACCCCGAAATACCCGTCATTATCATCACAGGAGCCAATGATGTGGAAACCGCCGTCAAATGCATGCGCAACGGCGCCTTTGATTACATGGTCAAACCTATCGAGCGAAACCGCCTGATCTCAGGAGTGCGCCGCGCCCTTGAACTGAAAGACCTCCAGAAGGAAAACATCCTTCTCAAAAAACAGATTCTCTCCGATGACATCGAATGCCCCGAGGCCTTCGATGGCTTCATCACCAATAACAAGGCGCTGAAATCCATCTTCAAATACGTGGAAGCCATTTCCAAAACGCGCCAGCCCGTTCTGATTACCGGAGAAACCGGAGTCGGAAAGGAACTTATGGCGACAGCCGTTCATACCCTCTCCGGATTGCATGGGGAGTTCGTTCCCATCAACGTGGCGGGTCTCGATGACAATGTCTTTGCCGATGCCCTTTTTGGCCATAAAAGGGGCGCCTTTACGGGAGCCGACCAGTCCCGTTCCGGATTGGTTGAAAAAGCCTCGGAAGGAACTCTCTTTCTCGATGAAATCGGCGATCTCTCCCTGGCGTCCCAGGTCAAACTCCTTCGCCTCCTCCAGGAAAAGGAATATTTCCCCCTGGGTTCCGACGTCGCGAAAAGAGCCGATACCAGAATCATCGTCGCTACAAACCAGGATTTGCAGAAACGGCTCAAAACCGGACGATTCCGTAAGGACCTTTATTATCGCCTTCGGACTCATCATGTCCATATACCCCCCCTCAGGGAACATAAAGACGATCTGTCGATCCTGGTGGATTATTTCCTCGAAGAAGCCTCCCGAAGCCTGGGAAAAAAGAAACCTACCCCTCCCAAAGAAATCTTTACTCTCCTCAATACATACAACTTCCCGGGAAATGTCCGCGAATTGAAATCAATGATCTTTGACGCCGTCAGTAAACACAGATCCAAAATGCTCTCCCTCGAGGCGTTCAAATCTTATATCTCTCCCCAGGATTTTATGAAACTCAGTACGGAAGAACATTCCCTTGAACCCCAACCCAGAGTCAACTTCTCCGATATGTTGCCCAGTCTGAGGGAGACAAATCATCTCTTGATCGAGGAAGCGTTGAAAAGAGCCAAAGGAAACCAAACCATCGCCGCCAGGATGCTCGGAATCACCCAGCAAGCCTTGAGCAAAAGATTGAGACGTTTGAAGGAATAAAACGCACACAATCAAAGTTGACCCAATCTCAACAAGCTGTAATACGCAAATATTTGATTCTAAAGGGATTATTGCTTATAGTCTTTAGAGTTCACAATTATGGTTGTAAGCCTTTTTTTTTCTCTCCTTCTTTTCCTCTCATTTTTAATTGAAACATTTCAAATCCGTTTATGCCTTATGGTTGATTACAGGCGCTAAAACTGGTATGAATTACGAATCAAAACGTTTCGAATACGCGCAAATACGCCTTTTCGTACGCCCGTCTCACAACCTTGTATCTTTTTCGTATCTTGTTCTCTTTTTTTTCCTGATTTTGGCTTGATTTTTGCGCTATACCCCATCGGGTGTATGTTCCCTTCGTTCCTGTTGCTTTTAATCTTTATTAAGAATACCTGGTGGAGGGGGTGATGTTTCTGAATCGGCTCTGCCTGCCCTTTTCTTTCTTTCGGGCAAGAGCTATTCGATACTTTCTTGTTCGGGATTTTTCCTGATTTTTTGGGATTCAAATTTTATTAAGGAGTGAAAATCATGAAGAAATTGTTACTTTTTTGTCTGTTCTTCTCTCTTTACATGTTCGCTTTTTCCGCCAATATACCCATATTTATTTCCTCTGATGGCTCCCTGATTCTTCTGACAAACGAGGCTCATGATGGACTTATCCTCAATGTTGTCAATAATCCGGATTACATTACCATCAGCGGGGGAAACAATATCGGATATTTTGCCGCCATATCGTCCGATAACCGTTTTGTCTGTTATAAGGACTTTGTTAAGTCAGAAAACGCCTTGCTTCAAGTTCCCATGCTTTTTGACATCATGAAAGGGGAGAACCGGGCGCTCTGGACTCCATCCCGGAATGCCGGCATTCCCGCTGTATCCTGCAATGGCATGATCGCCTTTACCGTAGATAATTCCCTGATAATCCTGAATGCGCAAATGAATGTCATCGGCTCCTATGATCTCGGACATCATGTCAACCTGGTCGCCTTTTCGCCCAATGGCGATAAAATCGCTTACAACGACAAAAATCATCAAATCGTAATCCTGGATCTCGAAACCGGAGACTCCATTATATTTACAGACGGTAAAAAAGATTACTGGGCGCCCCAATTCTCCCCAGTCGGCGATAAATTGCTCGCTTCAGGAATCGACGGCGATATCCTTTGCGGCGCCCTTGACAAAGGAAATGGGAAATCCGTCGGAAAGGGAGAATCCCCCTCCTGGCTCGATAATGATACCATCGGCTTTATTGAAAAAAAGATTGAAAAATTCAAGGTCACCAAAACCGAGCTCGTGACGATTTCCTCCTCCGGAAAAGGTAAAGCTTCCACAGTGATCACTGAGGGAGACGCCACAATAGTCTTCACGGAAAACAGCCTCGCCGCCGCAGCCCCGAATGGTAAAATCCGCTGCGGAAATCTCGAAAACGGCAAGGCAAACTGGAAAAAGGACATCGATGGAAAAGGCAAACTCTCGCCATCTGGCGAATATTCGCCAAACGATGTCATTATTCAAGGCAATACGGTCATGATCACCGGAGTTCCCACCGTGCACCAGGTTTATGACACCCCCGAATGGTTCAACGGAAACTGGGCATGCGGAGCCACCGCAGCCTCCATGGCGCTTGCCTATTATGGCTGCTTCAATGACGCCTGGTCATGCTGGTGCCGCGATCCCTATTCCCACTACAGTCCCTATGGTAATTACATCGCGGATACCTATACCTATAATTATTTCACCTTCAACATCGTGGAAACCGATCCGAGCGACGAATACGCCACGGGCGGTTATGGATATATCACCCAGAATGACTGGGAAAACACCAAGACCCACATGGCGGAATATATCTCCTACCACGGACCCTCATCCTATGTCGATTGGGCCCCCACATTTGCAAAGGCTTGCGTTGAAACGGACAACTCCAATCCTTACGTCCTTTTGAACTCCCTCACCAGCTCTGGACATTATATCACCGGCATCGGGTATTATACCGATCAGTATTCCCTCATCTTCAACGATCCTTATGGCAATAAAAACACGCCCGGCTATCCCAGCTATGATGGAACGCAGGTAACCTATGACTGGCCCGGATACAATTACGGGAATGAAAACCTGAATACGGTCCACTGCTACATTTACGCTCGCTGGACCGTTCACCCCACCCCAACGCCCACTCCAGCGCCCCTTACCATCACGGTAGATAACGCTGATCCCGCCTGCACGCTTGCCGGCTCCTGGACCATCAGCACGGCGGTGCGAGGCTGGTATGGAACCAATTACGCCCAGGCGGCGAAAAACAACGGCGCCCTCGCTACGTTCAATCTCAACATCCCCGAAGCGGGCGATTATGATATTTCCGTTCTTTATACCTCCGCCAGCGATCGTTCCCTGGTAGCGCCTTTTACGGTTTATTACGAGGGGGGATCGCAAACGCTGACTTTTGACCAGAGAACCTGGGGAGGCAGATTCCGCATGATGGGAACCTATCCGTTCCTCGCAGGATCTTACAAGGTGGAACTCAGCTCCAATACCGGCGAAGGCGGCAGAACCAAGTACGTCATCGCTGACGCGGTCAAGGCGTCAGCGCCTTTAGAGGCTACGCCGACTCCCACCCCCACGCCGACTCCCACCCCCATTGAACCAGGAACCGACGTGATTATCGATAACGATAACGGCGCCCCCTATTATACGGAAACCGGAACCTGGACTCAGAGTTTGTCCACAGGTTACAACGGCGGAACATATCGTTACGCCAGCTGCGGCGCTGCGAGTACCGCTACATGGACGGCGCCACTCTCCGAAACCGGCAATTATGAGGCGTTCGTGATTTACGTCGCCGGAACCAACAGGGCGTCTTCAACTCACTATATCATTCACGCTGCGGATGGCGATCATCACGCCTATATCAACCAGCAAAACAGCAGCCTCACCTGGGTTTCTCTCGGCGTCTTCCCATTCAATGCAGGCGATAACTCCCTTACCCTGGATGCGGCAGCCAGTACGCCTTCCGGCAATGTGGTCATCTCCGATGCGGTTCGATTCACTCTTACCGGCGGACCGACGCCCACTCCAACTCCCACTCCTACGGAAACGCCGCCCCCTACCCCGACGCCGACGCCTACTCC
>JAFGFK010000071.1 GCA_016931135.1 Candidatus Sumerlaeota bacterium
AATTCAGGGGATAATCTTCACGAATTTACTTTCCAGGGTATGTTTTGCTTGTGGAAATATTCGTGGGGACTTGTCACGGCGATTTATCCTCCGTATTTATCCTCCGTAGCTTTAGCGAAGGAGGAATCTTTAGCGAAGGAGGATTTGTGAGATTCGTGGTTCCTTTTCTGTGGTTTCAATAGCTCATGAAACCGAAATAAGGCGGTGGCGTTGGGGTGGGAGTCGGCGTCGGAGTGGGAGTCGGCGTTTCGTAATTTATATATTCCGTCCATATCTCATCCGTTAAAATCGCCGAAGGCAGGATGCCTGGGAAATCCCCGTAATCCCGAAGAACATAAAATCCGGCGCCGGGAGTTCCCTGTGCGTAACTCGGAACCGGAAGCGTCGTATCGATCTGCCAGGCAAGCCAGTATTCGCCCGGATTCAATAGTACGGAAGCAGGATTTCCCGAGATGATCGGCGCTGTAAGAAAATCATTCCGGGATGTATTATTCAATACTCCTGATTGCCAGATAAGGTTCTTTTCTTCTCCAGAGCCGTAAAGGGACAATTGAAGGGTTCCGGTTGAAATGTGGGAATACAGATTGACATCCGTAACGTAACCTTTTTCGGGCATTTGAAACTTTGTCGCCTTGATAAAACCCTTCTGGGAAAAGGAAAGCATTGTGACATAACCGGGATAGGTATAGCAACCAATATACATGCGGCTTGTGACAGGATCGATAAACCCGCATGAGGGGAATTTTTCCTCTGAAGGCAGTTCGATTCCGGCGATTCGAATTGGCGGGTTATTTCCTGTTCCCGGATTTATTTTTATGACTCTTCCGATTGTGGTATAGGTAACAAAAAACGCGCATCCGGATTGAGGATCAAAAAGCGCTGTTCGGGGGAGATCTTCATTTGTATCGAGGAGTACGCCGCCGATTCTGGAGGGAAGGGCGTTCCCCATTCCCAGGTTCACCTTCACCACGCGCGCCGGGAAGGAATAGGTTCCCCAGAAGCCCAGGTTTGTATTTTTATCGATCACGGCGCAACGAAGGTCCGGTTCGCCTGGATCGAGAGTCAATGCCCCTATTCTTGAAGGAGGGGAATTTCCCGCTCCCAGTAAGGTTTTCACAACGATTCCCGGATTCGTTCCTGTTCCGAACCAGGCGTAACCTGCTTCTTCATCGATGATGGCAGAACGCAGGTTGTTTTCGCCTTCGTTCAAAACAAGGGCTGCTGTTCTTTCAGGGGGATTGTCACCTGTTCCCGTTGAAACTTTCACAATGATTCCCGGTGAGGAGTTTGTACCAAAATACGCATATCCATTTTCCATATCGATGGCTGCGCATTTGAGGTTGTTTTCACCGGAAGACAGTTCAAGCGCGCCGATTCTCTGGAAAGGATCGAGTTTGATCTTGATCACCCTTCCCGGGCTGGTATCAGTTCCAAAGAAGGCGTAACCGTTCTTTGAATCCACAACAGCGCAGGAGAGATTATCTTCACCGGATTCCAAACGGACATATCCAGCGTGTTCAAATGTGGACAAATCCACCCTGCCAATCTCCCCGGGAGAGGCGTTCGAGCCGAAATATCCATATCTTTTGACAGAATCGATTGCCGCGCAGTTCAGATAAATTTCTCCGGGGTCCGCTGTTAATGAACCCGCCTTGGTGAAATCCGAGAGAGCGATCTTCATAACCCTTGCCGGTTGCGTTTTGGAACCAAACCATGCAAAACCGGTTGCAGGATCGATCAGCGAACATGTGAGATTATACTCGTTTGTTACATTAAGAGCGTCGATCCTTGTCATATTGTCTAAATCAATCTTCACAACATTATATACAGATCCGAAATATCCCATAGCAGATGTGGTGGAAGCGTCAAATACAGCGGTTTTGAGTGAGATGTCGCTCGAGGGCAAGGTAATGGCGGTTACGCGGGAGAAAGTAGTAAGGTCTATCTTGATGATATTTTCGGGAGTTCCGGGATGGGATGTTCCGAACCATGCAAAACCAGACGCAGTATCGATCAAGGCGGATTGGATGTAATTTTCGTTCGCATTCAATGAAATGGCGCTTATCCTGGTTGGAGGGGCGTCATTTTCACCCAGCGCCACCTTGATAATCCTGCCGGTTGAAGAACAGGCGCCAAAATAGGCGAGACCCGAAGGGGGATCGATGACAGCGCATTTCAAATCGCCTTCGACAAAGTTAAGGGTGGCAGCTCCTACGCGAACCGGAGATGTCAGATCATCCCCCAGGGCGATTTTGACGACGATTCCCGGTTTGGTGGAGGTTCCGAACCAGGCGTATCCCGCATCAGGATCTGCAACGGCGCTTGTAATTTTCTGTTCGAGTGAAAGTTGCAGGCAACCAGCGCGAACTGGAGGATCATTCGAATTTCCGATGGCGATGCGGATGATTTTCCCGGGCGTTGTATTGGTTCCGAAATAGGCGAAACCATGATCCGGATCGATCACGGCGCATGCAAGGTCATCTTCTCCCTTGTTTAATTTTATGGCGCCCAGGCGCTGAAAATCGCTCAACCTTATTTTGACGACAATCCCGGGAGAAGTGGATGTTCCGAACAGGGCGCAATTTGTAACCGGATCGAACACCGCGCTGGTGAAATCATATTCGCCTTTCAGGGAAAGGCTGGCAATTCTTTGCAACGCCTCATGGGGATAATGATTCGTTCCGGGGATGTCGTAACCTGCTTTCATGGCGTTCAATTTGATGGATTCAGTATCCGGGTAAATATATCCGATATTGAGGGGAAACATTATAAGGATCAGGAGTGCGGAAATATTCAGTTTCAATTTCAACGTCTTTTTATCTGGTTTTATATTTTTATTGTTCGAATTATGTAATAAACATATTGAATTGCAATATAAAAAGAATTACGAAAGTTGGGATTAAACCGTGTGAACATAAGGAGGAATGTCAAAATTATGCCCGAAGATAAGAATCTTGAAGAGAAAAAGACGCCCGCCATGATGGACCCCCGGGCGGGTTTCTGGGTTCGAGCGGTTTCTCTTCTCATGGATATTATTGTACTGAATTTCCTGTTTCACGGACTTACTTTTTTATTCAGGGAACAACTTTTTCGCATCGCGCCCTATACGGAGTACCTGGGCGCTGCCCTTGTTTTTCTTTATTTCAGTCTTTTAAACGGACCCTTGGGAAAGGGAAGAACCATAGGGAAATTTCTTTTTTCCATTCGCGTTCAGGATGGAGAGGGAAATCCCCTTTCTCTCATTGCCAGTTTCAAAAGAACGATCATCCAGCTGATCACTCCCAGTTATGTTTTACTCATTCTGGATATTGTTTTTGATAAGAGTATTTCCAGCCAGGCGTTTCCGTATCAAATTTTATCCAGTTTATTGATTTCTTTTGTTGCAGCCAACGGACTCCTGATCGCCCTGCATCCCCTGAAACAGGGATTTCACGATCAGTTTGCCCGGAGTCTGGTTGTAAAGGGGGGAGCGAAGGTTACTCATGATCATCTGAAGAGCGCATTTCAGACAACTCTTCTGTCATCAAAGGCAAGGACGCCCGCATCGGCGCTTCAATTCGCGGGGCTTGCCTTTATCGTGATCTTCGCCTTTCTTACGTGGATTGCGTATCAACAGATCGGAAGCGAACAGTGGAGGAAGAATAATGATCTCATCAAGGAGATAAGAACGGAATTTGCAATAAACGGTTTTAAATTGAGCGAGATACGGGCAATGACAAAAAGCGCAGCTAAAGAAAAGAAGGGAAAAGAGCAGTTGGCTCAACCGGAAACCCCGCAAATCATGGATGCCGTTACATCCGGAACTTATGTAGAGGGAAAACCGCCTTTTCTCATCAGGATGAAATACATGGCGCTCAGAGATATTACAAAAGATGAGGTGGAAAGTAATGAAAAAATAAAACTTATGCTGCCAAAGTTGAAGAAATGGTTTCAGGAAAGAATCCCCGGGATCATGAAACGGGAAATAGAAGAGGGATTGATTCCGGATTCCATCGAAGTCATCTTTGGGGAAAATTTCAGCCTTTTTCTTTATACGCATGAAAAGGAGGAGCATCGGTTCGATATCCAGCTGGATGTGGAGGAGTTCCTGAAATTATACCGGGAGAAAAAATAGACCATGCGGCGCATCAATAATCTTATTTTCTTTGACTTCCCTGTAAAATATTGAAGACGTTCCATACCTGTTTTTGAAATCTCACGCCTCCTGTGTGGCGTGGAGGTCTTCCTCGGAACGCTTGGTTTGCTTTTCGTAAACCGATTCATCATACAGCTCCGTGTATCCGCAAAGGATGCATGTCACTGCATAAAACTTGTCCGATACAAGGGGCAAAAAGCCTTTTAAAGAGGATGTGGAAAGGGATACCCTGCGGATGATCGATTCCTTTCCATGACATTTGGCGCAGCGGAAGGATTCCTGAAATTTCTGGGTATGAGAAGCGTTTTTTTTGGACATTATTTCCCCTCCCTTTGTTAGGATAAAATCGGCTGGCGCGCGGCAGTCAGCTCATCCATACGCGTAATCGGCGTGGTATGAGGCGCCTTCAGGAGCGCATCAGGTTGCGAGGCGGCGAGTTCATTCAATTCCTCCATCACCGTTACAAAGGTATCCAGGGTTTCCTTCGTTTCCGTTTCCGTAGGTTCGATCATCATCGCTTCAGGCACGATGAGGGGGAAATAAATTGTGGGAGGATGGATGGAATAATCGATCAGCGACTTGGCGAAATCCAGCGCCTTCACGCCCATTTTTTTCTGTTCCTTGAGCGATAATACAAATTCATGCATACAGTAACCATTGTATGGTATGGAAAAAGTTTTAGATAGTTTATGCCTCAAATAATTAGCGTTCAGCACCGCATTTTCCGCAGCCTGGCGCAAACCGGAATACCCCATGGCTTGAATATAGGTATAAGCCCTTACCGCAACGGCAAGGTTTCCGTAAAATCCCCGCATTCTCCCAATGGATTGCGGACGGTTTTCATCCAGGGCAAAAACGCCGTCCTTTTTCCTTACCACTACAGGGATCGGGAGAAACGGCTCCAGCGCCGTTGATACGGCGATAGGACCCGAACCAGGCCCCCCTCCTCCATGAGGCGTACTGAACGTTTTGTGCAGATTCAAATGCATGATATCCGCCCCGAAATCGCCCGGCCTCACGATTCCCATGATGGCGTTGAAATTGGCGCCATCCATATACGCAAGCGCGCCCGCCTCGTGAACCAGATGGCAGATTTCCTCGATGCGCTTTTCAAAAAGTCCCAGGGTGTTCGGATTGGTGATCATGATTCCTGCGAGATGTTCATTGAGCGCAGATTTCAGGGATTCCATATCGATATTGCCATCTGGACCCGATGAGATCTGTATAGGGGAGAATCCGGCGTGATGCGCGGACGCAGGAT
>JAFGFK010000072.1 GCA_016931135.1 Candidatus Sumerlaeota bacterium
AGGGATTGACCCCCGATTGCAGAAAAAACTCAGGATAGTTAGAAGGATTTTTATAGAGTTTGACCCCATAGCGCAACCACTCACTCGAAAAACTGATGTGCGCCCGAATTTTCGGTATCATCGGGATAAGAAGAAAGGAATTTTATGGATTTTTCTTATCACCCATCGCCCTTCGAATGAAAATAAAATGAAAAATTCTGACAGCCAGACCCAATATAAGAGAAAATGCAAAACCATAGAATAATAATTTTATGAGGGGGGTATTTTTGATGATATAAATTTCGAACATAGATAACGTAAAGGAAATGATCAATAATATCAAAAGGATGATCGAAAAGGAAACCAGGAGATTGAATAGGCGCAGGATTCTTTTTGAAATCGACAAAGAAGCCTGTTTGAGTATTTCAATCCCATTCCGGGATAGATATCCCGATCCTGCGGCGCCTTTTAATAAGGCGTATGCCTTGTATGTCCGTTTTTCCTCCCATGCCCGGATTCCCTCTTCCTCGATGTTTTTTCCCTCCTGTTTTGGTTCTTCCGCCTCGAGTATCTTCCGCAAATCCCGCATTATGGTTTTTGTCTTAGGATCCCCCGGATGGATTTCCATGATATCCCGACACGCATTCAGGGCGGTTTCATATTGCTGGAGATCCATCTGATGTTGAATGTAATGATGGATGTTCCGGATATCTTCTTGTTTCAGTTCCAGCGTCAGATGGGAATCCTTTTCGCAACCGGGGCACTGGGAATTCTTGATGGAAAACAGAAGGGCGCACCCCAGGCAAATCATCTTTCCCCTCATGAGAGACCCGCAGGAGCACACAAGATGAGTCATGGGATTTTCCTTATGGCAGTTGGAACAACGCAGGGTGGAAAGACCGGCAAGAAGAGGTTCGGATTTCTGAAGAATAATCCGGAATGCAGGCGTCTCCATGTATCGTGGTATCGGGGCGGTAAGGCGTGGGGGAGAGGCGGCGGGAATGAGAGATTCCCGATCCTGCTCCGGATATGAATCGAGTATGGAGCGGGCGGTTTCCCCATCGATTTTCATCTGTTGGGCATATAACAGAAGGGTCGTTTTTTGTTCAGGTCCCAAAGGTTGCCCTTCGGATGTGATTTCTATCAGATGACGGAATCTGTCTTTTTGTCTGTTTTCCCCCTCCTGGAGCCATGAAAGAAGAGCCTTGTCGTATTGCAATTTTGTTTCCGGATTTCCGAGAATTTCAACTGCTTGAATTAATCGGTCGAGAATTATCCTTGATTCATCCTTGTATTGAGGATGGAACTTCAGACGTTCCAGGAGATCCCGCGCTCGATTGATACTTCGCGTCAGATCATCTTCCGTCAAATCCTGATTTGGCAAACCGAGGGCTTCGTAAAAGGAATAATCATCTTTGTCTGCCAGGATTTCGAGTTGTTTTCGCAACCTGGGGGAAAGGCGGAGGAATAAATTTTCCCTGTTTTTATCGGTCATGACATTACGGTTGTATTTCATCAGTGGAATCGGGATTCTCGATAGCCGTATCCGGTTCCTCTATGACGGTTTTCCCATCCTCTAAAATGGTTTTCAAATCGTTGATCCCATCGAAGGATGATGGAATTTCGGAAAATTTGTCATAAGGCTTGTCTTCAGGCTCCTTGTGATTGAAAGACTGTTTTTTCCTGATGAGATCATCGATATTGATCTTAAGTTTGTTCGACAGGATGGTTTTCAGGAGACTGACGCGTTCCAGGACATCCTTATAATCTTTTTTGATGGAATCCACCTTTTGAAAGAGATCGAGGGCATAGTTGTAATTTTCCGTTTTTTCCAGGATGCAGGCATAGAGGTAGAAATTTTCGATGTTGTTTTCATTGGGCGTGATGGAAGGGATGACCCGTTCAAAGGCGTCCGCCGCCAGGGCGGGGCGGTCCAGATCAAGGTAACATTGCGCCATAAGAAGCATGGAAGATTTGTAATCGGGGGAGAAGTGCTCAACGGAACGAAGGATATCGATGGCTTTTTCGAGATTACCCCGCTCCCTTTCCAGAGTGGCGGAATGGAAGGGATTGCCTGATCGCGCTATGCAGGAATATTCTTTGTCAGGTTGCCCGAGTTCTCTGTAGAGTTCCGCGGCTTCCTTGAAATTCCCCACCTGTTCATAGAGTTCCGCGGCTTTTGCCAGGTTTTTGGTTTTCAGGTAATAATTCGCTGCGGCAAGGGGTCTTCCCAGTTTTTCCAGACAATGCGCCTGCCCGGCGTCATCGCGGATTTCCCTGTAAATCTCGAGGGCTTTCTGATAATCGTGAAGTTCCTCGAAAAGGAGAGCCGCTCTTTGCCAGAGTCGGTTTTGAAGAGCCTGATGGGCGTCCATTCTCAATACATCCATCGCAAGTCCCAATCGGTCATAACAATCTTTGGCTTTATTCCATATTTCATATTTTTCATAGATTTGAGCGGCTTGAAGCATGTCGCCTTTTCGGATGAAGATTTCCGCAATTCTCTGATGGTCTCCCATGATTTCAAACGCTTCGATGGCTTTATCCCAATGCTCGAGTTTGAGATACAAATCTCCGGCTTTTTCCGCATAAAGAGATACCTTGTCGTTTGTTCTGAATTCCGGTTCATAGGTGGCGTGTTTTTGTTGTCGAATAGATTCCTCCTGGCCTGCTTTCAGATAGAGTTCCGCAGCTTTTAAACTATCCCCGGATTTTTCATAGGTTTCCGCAGCCTCGATAGGATGCCCGCTTTTTTCGAACAATTCCGCTGCGGCTTGATACTCCCGCGCCTTGAGATAGGCTTCCGCCGCCATCAGGATTTTTCCTTCCATGACGAGCTTTTCACCTGACATGTGATAAGCCTTTGCTGCGGAGGCATGGTCTCCTAACTTGATATAACACTCTCCAGCGGATACGTATTTTTTGACGGTCATAAACAATCCTGCGGCTTTTTGGTATTCTTTTGCCAGGTGATAGGCTTCAGCGGCCGAGGCGTGGTTTCCCGCCCTTTCAAAACATTTCGCGGCATGAATATACAAGCCGGAATTCATGAAACATCCCGCCGCCTCTTCATTTCGGAAGAAGAGGGTATTGAAGAAAGCCCTTTTGGCAAGAATCCTGTTTTCGCGTCCATGGACGCCATAGAAAAATCCTACCGATAAATTCGCAAATTTATCCAGGATGGCAAGAATCCTTCCCAGAACAGTATCGACAATGACAAAGCATAATATCAGGAATAAGGGATAGGCGACATAGGAGATGATCCCGAGACGCGATGACCATTCGGCGTAGATTTTTACAGGAATAAAGATATAGAGCATATAGGTTAAAGCGAGAACCAATGTGATACTCATCAACGTTCTGAATAGTTTCATTTTTTACCCCACCCGTAATAAACGGAATTTACGTCAACGATATATGTTCCTGTACATAAATCACAAGGGAGTTAATTGTCAAGTCGCAAGATGGAAAAGTATATCTGTGAGGCACATTATAATATTCAATTAATTGTTGCAATATCGGCAGGGCTTGAATAAGCATTAAACCCTTGCATTTATTAAAATTATCCGTGAAGGATACTGTTTTTTGGGATGTTTTTCAAAGAGTTAAAATATCACGATTATTGTGTATTTGATATTGCCGTGTAAGATGATCCAGCAACAATCTCTACATAAATCTTTGATACGCATCAGCGTCTTGACGATACTGGGCGGAACGCTTGTCATCTATCTTTCTCGTTTTATCCCCAAGTCATTTCTTGTGGATTTTGCCAGGGATTTGCATTTTGACTATCCCATAGAGAGATGGCATTTAATGAATTTTCTGAGAAAGGTCGATCTCTTCCGGGATACGGCATGGTATTCAGGCGGGGGAATGATGATTCTGGGGATTCTGTCGCTTTCCGGGCATCCTGCGCGTTTGAGGCGTTTTCTGGAAGGCGTCATTGTCTCCAGGGGAAGATCTCTCTTTTTCTTTTTCATGACAATTCAGTTTGTTCTGGTCTTTATGTTGCTTCTGACGGAATACAGATTCTGGTATCACCGAATGTATGATGGCGGTTCTCCTGGAAGCCATGAGCAAAGAGTCAATCTTTGCGGAAGAGAATATCTCCACGCCTTGTATATTTCCAATCAATTTCAGCCGGGTGATCATGTGTTGCTTGCGGGGGAACAGGTCGATCCGTTTTTCCTGAATTATTACCTGTATCCGGTTTACCTCTATCATTACGATAATCGCCCGATTTCCGAGCATGAAATATATAGTTTTTATGTCCGGCGCTGGCTGCGTGGGAAAAATATAAAATATATTCTTGTTTATTCACCCTTTTCCCCGATTCCCTGGAAGATATTTGCTACAAGAAATGATTCAAGATGACGATATTCAGATTAATTTTATCCCAGGCGGTATTTATCCTTACAGGAGGATTCATCTATAATCTATTATTCGGGAAGAGCCGGAATCCCGCCTCAAAAACAGAACAACTTGGTCTTGTTTATCTCTTGGGATTGGGGGCTACGAGCATTTTTCTGTTTCTGGCGTGTTTTGTC
>JAFGFK010000073.1 GCA_016931135.1 Candidatus Sumerlaeota bacterium
CATAATTATGAGGATATCTGTTATGATGGGAAGCGTTGTATCTATAGTTTAGCATAATATTTCTGTAAAATACCCGGATTTTTATAGAGTATGCCCCCATGATCCAACCACCCGCCAAGAAAACTGATGTGCGCCCGCCTTGAATAGGCTTTCAAAATAATCCTTTACAAGAAAAAGAATCCTCCATATAAATATACATATAGATATTTGATGTTTTCGCGCAGTGGAATATATTAATCTGGTTGTTATATATACCTGATAAATAACAACTTATGGAGTTTCTGTAATGAAAAAAATCTTTATCCTTCTTCTGTTTTTACTTTTTTCGATCCACTATGTTTATTCCCAGCAAAGCTATTTCCTTTCCACTACTCCCCACGGGAAAAAATGGCAGATGTACGGCTCTGCCGTATGCGGAAATTACCTCTATAACATCGGCGGCGAATTTCAAGATATTGGTTACGTCAAGAATGTTCAAAAGGCGAAAATCAATCCAGACGGTACGCTTGGCGTCTGGGAGGAAACCACCCCTCTTCCCCAGAAACGCGGCTATATAGACAATACCACGATTGTCCTCAATGACATTGTCTATATTGTGGGAGGGATCGACATCGATGCCAATAACAGATACAATACCATTTTATGGGCAAAACCCGGGGCAAACGGGCATCTGGGCAAGTGGAACGAATCCCCAAAGTATCCGGGCGAACCCGTGAATTGCGCTGTCGCATTCGCTACGCCAGGGTATATATATCTCACAGGCGGCAGAACCAAATCCACCCAGCCGACTGCGGATGTCTGGTGCGCTACCATTCAGGATGACGGAACGGTTTCCGGTTGGGAGAAAGGTCCGTCTCTTCCTGAACCGCTCTGGTACCACAGCGGGGGCGTTGCTGGCGGAAGGGTATGGATCTGGGGCGGACTGAAAACGCCAAAGAATACCTCCGTCAGTAACAAGGTCTATTTCGCTCCCATTCTCGGATCGGGCAAGATTGGAGAATGGTCTGCATCCCCCGCGACCCTTCCCTTTGGATTTTTCAGTTCCCCCTCTACAATATCCGGCTCTTACCTGATTTCCTTTTGCCCGCGCTATTCCGGCGCCCGCATCTCCGGCGATGTGTGGTACGCCCAGGTAACGCCTCAGGGACTCTCCCCCTGGGGCAAAACTCCCATGAACATTCCGGCGAAATTATACATCGGGCTTGCAACGGATTATCGCAGGGGGACAGTTTACATACCCGGAGGAAGGATTTCCAAGGCTTACGAATTCGATTCGAAAGTCTATTTTCTGAAACTTTACGGCTCCCAGGATACCGCAACCCCTTCCCGGCAGATTCCCGAATTCTTCATCACTGCGGAGGATCCGGGTTCCCCGGATCAGAACCTGAGTTTCATGCATCAGAATGCGGAAACAAAAGGCGCCTTTCCCGGATTTCTTCCCTATGCCCAGGCGCGCGCATTAGCCACTTCGCAACATAAACCCATGGTTCTCTATACTCATTCACGGAAAGCCCTGGAAGTCAAAAAGCAGAACGAACTCTTTCAGACTCTCAATGCCGACAAATGGGGGGGGAATGTGGTTTTCGGAGAATTCGATATCTCGCAATTCCCGCAGAACGCCCAGCAACTCGGCATATTCAAGGTCCCATGCTGGACATTTTTCGATAGAGATTCCCGTATAAGGCGCCAGGACTATTCCCTTCTCAATCTTTCTCAGATCGAGGAGTATGTCGGGGAAATCGTGAGATGATTTCCTGTTGGTCATATTCTGCCAGAATGCTGGCTTAACTTTTTGAAGATTTGTTTAGGTGATCCGCCATGAACAAAAAGACGCCTTTATTTATGGGTTTATTTCTGTTTTTATTTTACTGCGCCTTTCCCCAGCAAAGTTATTATCTCTCCACAAAGTCTCATGGGAAAAAATGGCAAATGTACGGCGCAGCGGTATGTGGGAACTATTTATACATCATCGGAGGAAATATACAAGGTTCCGCATGGACGAAACGCGTGGAAAAGGCGCGCATCAATCCGGACGGCGCTCTCAATTCCTGGGAACAAGCGACTCCTCTCCCCCACAACAGGAGCTATATCGATAATTCCACTATTGTCCTGAATGATATTATCTATATCGTCGGGGGCTATGATGGCAATACGGAGAAAAAGTATAATACGATTCTCTGGGCGAAACCCGGCGTAAATGGGGAGCTGGAAAAATGGAACGAATCATCACCCTATCCGGGAGAACCGGTCAATTGCGCCGTTGCGTTTGCCACCCCGGGGCATATCTATCTTGCAGGAGGCAGACTCGCCAACGGTCAATCTACATCCAATGTATGGTGCGCGACTATAAGTGATGACGGTTCAATTTCCGGATGGGAAAAGGGACCATCCTTGCCTCAATCCACGCAGTTTCACAGTGGGGGAGTGGCTGGGGGAAGGGCGTGGATCTGGGGCGGACTCCCCACTCCCAGAAGTAAACCCGTTTTCAACAAAGTTTTCTTTGCTCCAATCCTTGGCACCGGCAAGATCAGCGATTGGTCCCCTTCCAGCGTTTCTCTTCCTGTGGGATTTTACAGCTCCCCCTCTACCGTTTCCGGTTCTTACCTGATCTCCTTCTGTTCCCGATACGCAGGGGGAGTCAATTCCGGCGATGTATGGTATGCTCAGGTTACCCCCCAGGGACTCTCCTCCTGGGGCAAAACGCCCATGAACATTCCGGCTAAATTGTATATCGGTTTGGCGACAGATTACCGCCGCGGAACAGTTTATATCCCGGGGGGACGCGTCTCCAAAGAACAAATCTTCGATTCGAAAGTCTATTATCTGAGACTCTACGGATTCCAGGAACCCGGCCCCCCATCGCGGCAGATTCCCGAATTCTTCATTACTGCGGAAGACCCGGGTTCGCCGGATCAGAACCTGAGTTTCATGCATCAGACTGCGGAAACAAAAGGCGCTTTTCCTGGATTCCTTCCTTACGCCCAGGCGAGGCAATTCTCAACCGCCCAAAAAAAACCCATGGTTCTTTACGCCCATTCCCAAAGAGCCCTCGAAGTGAAATCACAGAACGAACTCCTTGCTGATTTCAACGCGGCAAAATGGGGCGACAGGGTCATCTTCGGGGAATTTAACGTCTCGGAGTTTCCCCAGAACGCCCAGCAACTCGGAATCTTCAAGGTTCCCTGCTGGATATTCTTCGATCAAAACGCTATGGTCAGGAGACAGGAAACCGCGGTACTCAAGCCCTTGGAAATCGAATCTTTTCTCGAGGGAATATTTAAATAACGCCAATATTCCAGGGAAAACGCAAAAAGCGCTTTACAAATAACCGGTATCTTTTATATAAATACAGTTATTCAGTTATTGGAGTTTTTGCGCTGGGATTTTTTTGCTCGTTAGTTTTTCATCAACTATATATAACCTTCTGGAGTGATAATGATGAATAAGCCATTTTCATTTTTGGTTTTATTTCTGATTCATCTTCATATCGCGCTTCCACAGCAAAGCTATTTCCTCACAACAACCTCTCACGGGAAAAATTGGCAGATGTACGGCGCCGGGGTATGCGGAAACTATCTTTATATCGCGGGTGGGAATATGCCGGATTTCGGCTATATCAGGCGCGTGGAAAAGGCGAGGATCAACCCTGACGGCTCGCTCGGCGCCTGGGAGGAGACCGCGTCGCTCCCTCACAACAGGTGTTACATTGACAATTCTACTATCGTTTTGAATGATATAATTTATATTGTCGGGGGATACGATGGCGTGGGGGATAAAAAGTATAGCTCCATTTTATGGGCGAAACCCGGCGCTGAAGGTCATCTTGAAAAATGGAACGAATCCGTCCCTTATACGGGAGAACCAGTCAATTGCGCCGTAGCCTTCGCCACCCCGGGCTTTATCTACCTCGCTGGGGGTAGAACGGATTTTCCGAAGCCTACAGTCAACGTCTGGCGCGCAACCGTCAAAGACGACGGCGAGATTTCCGGATGGGATAAAGGACCGCCTCTCCCCGAGCCACTCTGGTATCATAGTGGAGGCGTCGCCGGAGGAAGAGCCTGGATATGGGGCGGGCTTACAACCCTCGAGCGTACCTTAATCAACAACAAGGTCTTCTGGGCGCCCATCCTCGGTTCCGGCGAAATCGGCGAGTGGTCAGTATCTGAAGTCTCCCTGCCTCAGGGTCTTTTCAGCTCCCCTTCAACCGTTTCAGGATCCTATCTGATTTCCTTTTGTCCCAGATATTCCGGCGCAGTCATCTCCGGCGACGCCTGGTATGCCCAGGCGAATCCCGAGGGGCTTACCGGGTGGGTAAAAGCCTCCCTGAACATCCCTGCCAGTCTGTACATTGGTCTTGCCACTGATTATCGCCGCGGAACAGTTTATATCCCCGGCGGACGCGTCTCCAGAGAGCAAATCTTTGATTCTAAAACCTATTATCTCAAATTGTACGGATTTAAACAGATGGACTCCTCATCCATAACAACGCCGGATTTCTACATCGCTTCTGAAGACCCCGCTTCAACCGATAAAAACCTCAGCTACATGCTCCAGACCGCAGAAACAAAAGGCGCTTTCCCCGGATTCCTCCCTTACGCCCAGGCGAGGCAATCCTCAACCTCGCAGAAAAAGCCCATGGTTCTTTACGCCCATTCCCAAAGAGCCCTCGAAGTGAAATCCCAGAACGAACTCCTTGCAAATTTCAACGCGGCAAAATGGGGAGAACGCGTCATATTCGGTGAATTCGACATCTCTCAATTTCCGCAGAACGCCCAGCAACTCGGCATTTTCAAGGTTCCCTGCTGGACGTTTTTTGACAGATCCGCCCAGATAAAACGCCAGGAATATTCCCTCCTCAAACTTTCAGAGTTAGAGGCGTATGTGGAGGAAATCCTGAGATAAAAGATAATCCATGAGAAAAAATCGCAACATATATTCCCTGTTGAAGACATGGTTAAGGCGACATCTTCTTCAATCCGCATGCCTCTGTGGATTGTCTTTCATGGTGAATTGTCATATCAAACATAGGGAGTTCCCGGAAATGACGCAAAGAAAACCCAATATTATTATCATGTACGCCGATGACCTCGGATTCGGAGACCTCGGTTGTTACGGCGCCTCCAGCATCCCAACGCCTAACCTGGATAACCTCGCCTCTCAGGGGGTGCGCTTCACGACAGGATACGCATCCGCTGCTACCTGCACCCCGTCGCGTTACAGCCTGCTTACGGGCGTCTATCCCTGGAAGAATCAGGATGCGCATATTCTTGCCGGCGATTCCCCCCTGATCATTCCCCCCGGTTCCCCCACTTTGCCCTCTATGCTCAAGCAGGCTGGCTACGCTACAGGCGTTGTCGGCAAATGGCATTTGGGCTTGGGAACCGGCGACATCGACTGGAATCAGGAAATCTCTCCCGGTCCCTGTGATATCGGATTCGATTATTCCTTTATCATGCCCGCAACCAATGATCGCGTTCCGTGCGTATTTATCGATGGCAAAAGGGTATCCGGGCTCGATCCTTCCGATCCGATCGAAGTTACTTACAAACGCGACAACCCCTTTCCGGGCATTCCCACGGGAAAGAACAATCCCGAACTCCTCCGAATGCATTACAGCCACGGGCACGATATGAGCATTGTCAATGGCGTGAGCCGTATTGGTTTTATGCGCGGCGGCGCAAAAGCCCTCTGGAAAGATGAGGAAATGGCGGAAACCTTCCTCAACCGCGCGATTTCTTTCATTACGGATAATAAAGATCAGCCCTTCTTTTTTTACTACGCCTTTCACCAGCCCCATGTTCCGCGCTTGCCTTCGCCCAGGTTTGCGGGAAAGACGAAACTCGGTCCCCGCGGCGATGTGATTGTCGAAATGGACTGGTGCGTGGGAGAAATTCTCAAGACATTGAACCGCCTCGGGCTTGATAATGACACGATCGTTATATTTTCAAGCGATAACGGGCCCGTTCTGGATGATGGATACAGGGATCAGGCAGTGGAACTCTCCGGCGATCATCGCCCGGCGGGACCTTTGCGCGGCGGAAAATACAGCATGTACGATGGCGGAACGCGCGTGCCGTTCCTGCTTCGTTGGACCGGCGTTGTGAAACCAGGGGAGACGTCCGCGCTTGTAAGCCACATCGATTTTTTCGCCTCGTTTGCATCCCTGCTTGGCGTTCCCCTGGCTCCCGAAGCCTGTCCGGACAGCGTGAATGTTCTTCCCGCCCTTCTCGGGCAAAGCGGCGATGGCAGAACCGAGCTTGCGACCGAGGGTTCCCAGGGGAAAATTATTTTGCATCGGGGCGACTGGGTTTTCATTCCGCCTTACCCTGGTCCATCGTTTCTCAAGCGTGTCCATATTGAAACGGGCAATTCCTCCGAACCCCAGCTCTATCATCTTCAGGGAGACATTGGTCAGATTCGCAACCTTGCTTTGGAACAACCGGACCTTGTCAAAGAGATGTCGTCAAGATTGCAGGAAATCCTGGGAAGCGAAAGCGCCCGCCCCTGATAATTAGATGGGAAATGAAGTCTCATTCTATCAAGACGCACGGACTATAAAATACACGGACAAAATACGGACTGGACAAGGACGGAACAAGAAAAAGACGCGAAATTGCCCCGGGAAGAGCGAAAAAATAGGGAGTTTTTTGATAATATTCCTTGAGATGGCAGGGACGCTTTCATGAATGAGAAAGAACCGCTTATCCCCAAACACGGGGGATACCGAAATCTGAAAACCTTCAAGATTGCCCAATTGATCTATGACGTAACGATGCGATTCTGCAATCTGTATATAGACAAACGCAGCAGAACCCATGACCAGATGGTTCAGGCGGCGCGCTCAGGACCGCAGAACATCGCGGAAGGCAGCCAGGCTTCCGGCACGTCGAAAAAAACGGAACTCAAGCTGACCAGCGTTGCCCGGGCAAGCCTCGAGGAACTCAAACTCGATTATCAGGATTTTCTCAGACACCGCAGTTTGGAGGAGTTTCCCCCAAACCACGCCTCCCTGGTGAGATTCAAGAAAAAGCGATGCGAAACGCTGCAGGATTTTCAGCAATGGATCAGGGAGGAAAGAAATCTTTTGAGAGAAAAATCGTCCGTGGCGCTCGGTGGAAGTCCGTGCAAGTCCATGCCGAGTTCCGGGTTTGCGGCAAATGGCGCGCTTTCGCTGATCAATGTTTGCTGCCGTCTTCTGGATAACCAGATTGCGTCTCAAGCCGATTCCTTTGAAAAAGAAGGGGGTTTTTCAGAAAGGCTTTACAGGAGGCGACAACAAAGGAGACAGGATGTATAAACGCCCGCGCTCAGATCCGGATCATGATTAAGGATAATCTTTGCAAATACGGTATCATCCTTTTCTTGTCAGGCAATACATGAGCGCGAGGAATTCCGGCTGATAGGATTGCTTTGCCTGGCGCAAGCCCTCTATACCCAGATCCTGTTCCCTGTTGAGGTATTCATATTCATTCAGCAGACGCTTTGCGGTCTCCCAGTTGATCGCCTGCCCCGCTCCCTTTACATCACGGTCGTATTTCTCGAAATGAACCAGGGCGGTATTGGAATTCTGCCGGTTGAACACGGCGAACGCCGTTACTTTTCCCTCGATCAATATAATCAGTCCTTCCAATCCCAGTTCCCTGTAATGTTTGCATCCGGCGCGCAGCGCCTCTGTTTCATAAGCGAACGCCACTATATCGCAGGTCTTGTCCTGGCACCACTTCTCCGTAAGATCGATGCACTCGTTGTAATGTTCCGGAACGAGTTTCTGGCATATATAATTCGGATTATTCCGCTGGAACTGGTTCAGTAAATTTTTCTTCTTCTGGAGTTTCTTGCCGGAAAGTTCGAATAATTTCCTTGTGGAATATACATAATCCGCATTTTTTTCATCCGCCTGGATGTCGAAATAAAGGCTCAGGTCTTTATTTTTTTCTATGTATTCCGGGGGAGTAAAACAGAAATTGCCTTTTTTCCCCAGGCTTGATAGTTCATCGGAAAGGCGCAGAAGGTCTTTAACCGGCAAGTCCTCTCCCAGCGGCATAGCCGCCATATCGTCATATTCCGTGTAGAGCAGGAGGCGATCCATATAAATGCTCCACTTGTATTGATGATGGCGGCTCCACAAGAAGAGATTGGCGAAATTGTAAATCGAATACGCTTTGTCGTATTTCGTGAAAAACGCCTCCAGAATCTCGCGGTCTTTGAATTCTATGCTGCGAAAGGATTTGAGTTTGTCACTCATGATTCAAATCTCCTTTCTTCCGTTTGTCTATAACAAGAGGGAATGAGCCTGTAACCCGGACTTCGAGTTTTCCCTTCCAGAGCCGAACCTCCAGCGCCTCATCTTTTTTCGCCTTTTGCGCATCCCTGATTATCTCCATACCCGGGGATTTCATGACGATGCTGTATCCCCGTTCCAGAACAGCCTCGGGATTCAGGGCGGCAAGGCGCGCCTGTATGATTTCCAGGCGTCTCCGGTTTTCCTGTAAAAGCATCCGGCTGTTGAGCGCCATCCGCTCCGCAAGTTCGTCCAGCGCCTGTTGAAAATTCCGGAGCCTTTCGAGGGGAGTGTGGAGGATGTGACTTGTCGCCAGCTGGCGCAGTGTCAACCTGCAGACCTCGATCCAGCGCATGATGGCGTTTGTCAAACGCAGGTTCAAACCCTCCATGTCCTCGATGAGTCCATGGTGATACTGTGTCACGATTTCCGCAGCAGCGGATGGCGTGGGCGCCCGGAGGTCCGCAACGAAATCCGCAATGGTGAAATCCGTTTCATGCCCCACGGCGCTTACTATGGGAATCCGGGAATCGTATATGGCTCTGGCGACGACTTCTTCATTGAACGCCCAGAGGTCTTCGATGGAACCGCCGCCTCTTCCCACGATCAGAACCTCGACCATTTTGAGTTCATTCATGCGGCGAATGGCGTGAGCAATCTGTTCCGCAGCTCCTTTTCCCTGTACCAGGGTGGGATATAAAAGGATTTCAAGGTAAGGGAAACGCCGGGTCAGGATGTTGATCATATCCTGAACCGCGGCGCCGGTTGGGCTGGTTATGACGCCGATTCTTCGAGGAAGATAGGGGAGAGGTTTCTTTCGCGCCGGATCGAAAAGACCCTCCTTCTCCAGACGTTTCTTCATCTCCTCGAATTTCTTGAATAA
>JAFGFK010000074.1 GCA_016931135.1 Candidatus Sumerlaeota bacterium
CCCTGGGGCGTTCGATATGTTTGAACTGGGTAAGATCCCCGATACTGGTTCCGGCTAATTGGGGGAGACCGGAGGCATCGAACTTGTTGCCTGGAATGGCAAGAACTATCTCACCTGAGTAAACCAGAGCAGCCAGTACCACTACAGCCCATTCGGGTTCCAGTCTCATCCGGTCTTTATTCATGTATTCCACGCCTTTGTCATCCTGAATCAGTTCGGAACGATTGACAACCTGACCGGATCCTTTTTTCTTTGCCATATCCAGGATATACTTTGCATACTTCGATTTACCTGGTTCAATCCTGTCTCCATCAAGGAGCTCCAGGGCGTCCAGAACTGCTGTTGCCTGCTTTGTGGGATTTTGTCCGGCAATGGCGCGCAAAGCATCCTGAGCAGCCTGGAACTGATTCCCCTTGGTTATAAGAACTGAAAATTGCGGATATTCCGGAGCCTGATCCTGAAAGTGGGGACCAAGGCAAATGCCGGATATTGCATTCACCATATCGCGAAAATTGATACGATCATAATTTGAAGCTCTTGATAGATCTCGTATTGACTTACCCTTTGCCCATTCTGCAAAAGGTTTTGTTCGACCTTGATAGCTCACCTGAAAGGAAGTTGATATATTTTTCTGCAGCCACTGGACCAACTCGCGCAGGAAAACTTGCGCCTTGGATTCATACGTGAACTTGGCATTGCCCGAAGCGGTGGATGCCAGGTCAAGAGCCGCTGCGTAATTCTGAAGCGATGTTTGAAATGCCTGATCCTTTTTTGTAAGGCAGAATAATATCTCATCAGGTTTTTTCTCGTCTTTAAAAGATGGCGGCTCAATAGGCTGGATGAAATAAAGGTAAAAATCACGGGGCGGAATCGCTGTGGAACGTTCATTGGGCGATCCAAAGAAGAGATACCCTTGTCGTGAGGCTTTCCTTTCCAGCCACTCGATCTCGTGCTGCCAGATCTTGTATCCTGTAACATAGGTCTGATCCGTGCACTCCATAACCCGTTTTAAAGCCTCATAGTAGTATCGATCAAGCTGGGAGGAATCAAGGCTTTCCGCCCGTTTATCGATCAGGGCGTCGAAATCCTCGGTCTTTTTGAGATCAAGGTAGTATTGCTGGTTATCCGGATTGAAGGAAATGAATTGTCCGCTCACTGTATTGATGATTTCTCTCATCACAGTCTCAACCTGTGTGAGAAGGTCATCTGCCGGATCGCCTCCCAGATCTCCAATTCCCTCCTGGAACAGACAGAGTCCATCCCTCAATTCTTCTGCTTTTGCTCCGATAGGCGCATGAATATCTCCGGTTGTGAGTCTGTGTATTGACAGGGCATGTATGATCCGCAGGGCAAGGGGCTTGTAATGGGGACGGGTGAATGCCTGTTGAATCCGCGCCTCGAGCACCTGGCTGCAATCAATCACATCTTTAATCTCAGGCGATGAGCGAAAGGATGGATTTTCCCGAAGGGTGTTCCAGTAACTGTCATAAGCGATTAGCCCGGGTTTATCTTCCGGAACATCCTGTTCCAGAAGCCTTTTCATGGCAAGGGACAGGGTTTTAAGGACTTCACGCTTTTCTACTGCCTTTACCTGCTCGAATGTTTCGATATAGTCAGGATGAACCGGGAAAAGGTTTACGAATTCATCCATGCGCTCATTCATACGGCTGTAAAACTTTAAAAAGGGAGTCAGATATTCTTGGATTCTGACCTGCTGTTCAGCAGTTTTTTTCAAAAGTCGCTCAGCCACCACAAATTTGACATCTTTCCGGGCAATCAGGATTTGTTCAAAACGGTCTTTAACCCTTCGGATGCTATCAGATACAAAAGCGAATCGCTGACTGTCAAAAATGGCTTCCTGAATCCCTGCAATGAAGCGAAACTTCAGGTCTTTGCAGACTTCGCCGATCTCTCGCAGAATGTTAAGGTCAAGAATGAGCTCCTGGTCCCTGCGGGAACGTAGATAATCAAGAAGTTCATCTACAACAAGGAGGAGACCATGATCCGGGTATTTTTTATGGAATGCGGTCATCATCTCTTCGAAGGCAGGTTTATTATTAGCGATCTGGGCAGCGGAAGGAAACGAGTAAGAGACTCCCATTTTTGACAAATGCTCCTCCAGCTCTGCCATGAGGATATCGCGCAGGGACATGATAGTAGAACCGATTTCGGTGCGGACAACTTTGAATCGACCTTCGATCTTTTTTGCCGCCTTCGCCACCTGGGCATCATTGATATAAGAAGATAATTCCGCATTTTCCGCCAGCGCTGAAATAACGGACATCAGATGGGATTTTCCGGTTCCATAATTTCCTACTATAAGGAGTCCCTTGTTATCAACAGGTTGATCGAACTGAAGATGATGAAAAGCAAGGTTGATGAGCTTTTCTGCCATATCCTCAGAGATGACGTATGTTTTGACAAACTTTTTCGCTGCAGATTCCTTATCTGCTTCGCGCAGCTGCACGACTGATTCGATCGGTTCGAATTGAATAAGTTCTCGATACTTCATAATTGGGGTTTACTCCGTTACAATGATTAAATCCTTTATCGGATATTTCTTATATTCCGGATGTCCAGGGATAGCGTAAGTAAGGAAATTTTCCTCAATGCTCCCACTCCAGGATGCTACAATGGTTTTATTGCGGGAAAGTCCCTGTAAGAGCCTTAACGAATCCAGTTTTAATGAGACATCGAACAGGATTTCGATATTATCAAGCAAAATCAAGTTTCCCTTTTCGTTATTGATGATTTCCGCAAGGATTTGGGGGGACGCCAATGTTCGCTGACGTTCTGTCAGGTCAAGCATACGCTGAGACAATTCGAGGTTGACATTAATCAAAGGCGCTCCTGTGCGGTTGGCAATTTCCTGGAGAGCGGAGGTTTTGCCGGAACCGCTTGGCGCTGCAATAATGACAAGCCTGCTATAAAGCGCGACGGCTTGCTCGATCTTTTGTATGATCTCTTCCACCAAAGACTTTGACATGAACTTCTCCATCATACGGATATGCTTTCACATCTTACCGGAGAAAATCCGCTTTTCCCCATTCTGAATTATATATTAAGAAATTATCGGTTCTGTGGTTCATCTGTCAATAAATCTCTGCAATCATTTGAATAGATAGATCAGGCTGAACGAGGTGAGTTTCAGCATGGCAAGCAGAAGCAGCGTCATGGGAATGCCAAGGGCGGGAATGATTACTATGCCTGTTAAGAGCGCGCCCAGCGCCGCGCCTGTATGATCCGCCATGTCAATACGCCCCGATGCCCTCCCCAACTCCGCTCCACTTAATAAATACGCCTTTCCTCCCAATGGAAACGCAATCCCTGTCAATACGCCAAAAACCAGCACGGATACGTAAAACATCCCCTCCGGCGGAATCCAGTATGGAATGCCCACGCCCGCCACAATCAGAAATAACCAGTATGCAAAATCTATTGAAAGCAGCAGTCTCCTCAGTTCGCGCCACCTTATGTCGGATTTCCTGATCAGCCTGATGGCAATCCAGGCGCCGGAAGTCAGCCCCAGCATGAAAAATGCGGCAAATAATCCGATCTTCTGATATAAACATCCGAATATGTTTTGGTAAAGATACAGGAAAACCAGTTCGGTTGACATCCCGCAAATCCCTGTGGTGATGATGAGATACAGACCGGTATGGCGGATCGCAGCTCCTCTATCCTTGCTTTTTATGGAGAGAACGATCATGCCGGTTATAAACAAAATCAGAATGAATGCGACGGCATGAAAAATATTCAAAGATAAAATCCAGTCGAATCCCCGGGCGATATTTTCTCCGGATCGGCTCGCCCATAAACGCAGATTGAAAAGATAGGTCGTGGGATGAAGATCGAAATTCAAAGGAATCGTATCCAGATTTTTCCGGATAGAGTTCTCCGTAAAGTTGATCTGAAACGGCTCGAGCATGGAGGAAAACAGCTGGGGGGCAAAATAATCCGAAACGATCCCCCGGCTTTCATATCTCCGGATCAGTTCGTTTGACTCCAAAGTCAATGCGCCCCTCGATGGCGAGGCGAAAAGGTACATCCTTGTTCCGGGCGTGATTTTTATTTCTTCAAAAACAGCCTCCAGACTCTTGTATATGGATTGAACGTATTCGCTCACGTCTTTTCCGAAATAATTGACCGCGGAGCTGCACTGGGTAACAACGACTCCCTTTTGCGAGAGTATCTCTCGTACGTCTTCGTAAAAATCAACCGTATAAAACCTGTTCGATTCCGCTGTATCTGGTTCCGGGATTTCCACCCATACAAGGTCGTATCTTTGTAAATGATTGCGGCGTTTTGCAAGGGCGGAGGTTCGGGTGAACGCCCTGGCGTCTTCATGTTGAATCCTTATGCGGCTGTCATTCAGAGCGCTTGATACCTTTTCAGAAACATAAGGCTTCAGAAAGGGGAGCGCCTCCGCATCCATCTGAACATAATCGATGCGCTCCACAGGATAATTCAGAATCACAGGGAGAATCTCCGGATTTCCCCCTCCTAAAATCAGAATCCTTTTAATCTCGGGGCACATGGAGAGAACAAAATGCGTTTCGGTTTCCGTACCATAGGGATCGGGAAATGAGGAAACAAAACTCCCGTTGGAAAGGAGGCTGTATTGATTGTCGCGTTCCGCCAGGCTCAGATGTTGATAAGGGGTGTCTCGCGAATTGATGAGATTGAATCCCGGCGCAAAAGAATTCCACCGGATGTTTTGCATGGTTAGTTCGAGAAATTTTCCCGCAGGAGAGAAGGATGTGATTATGAAAATAGAGGCGCTGATTGCGACAAAGACTTTGAAATAGCGCCGGATTTCCCCGGACCCTTCGATCGCGAGAAATGCGAAACCAAGTAACGCGCCTCCCATGAGAAGAAGGGTGGGAAATGGACTGAACATGCGTAACAGGATAAAGGTAAACAGCGCTCCGCCGGTTATGCTTCCCAATGAATCCGCTGCATAGATTCGCCCGATCGAGGGGGCGTCATCTTCTGTCGTTTTTCCCATGCTTTTGCAGAGAAGCGGAAAATTGAATCCGGTGAGGAAACTGAAGGGGAAAAGCGATAAGGCGGTTCCCGCAAGGAATTTCATGATCGGGATTTGTTCGCCGGATGGTATCTGGAATATGCCCCGAAGCGATCGAATCAGAAAGATATCGAAGAAGGAGAAAGATATCTGGATGAATAGCAGGATGATGGCAAAGAGGAGAGGTTTTTCAATCCGGTCGGAAAAGATGGAAGAAAGGCGGGAACCAAACGCCACTCCCAGAAACCATGTAAAAAAAAACAGCCCGACAAAAAGCTCATTCCCACCCGCGATGACGAAATATTCCCGGATAAAAACTATCTGGCTGATCATGGCGTAACAACCATAACAAACAGCCAGCGCGATCAGGAAATAAGATGCCTTTCTTGTTTTCATACGATGTATGGATCATTTTAAATTTTTCATTTTTCATTTCTCATTTTTAAATGTCAATGGGGTAATTGCCGAATTTTTTCGCCGTTTCCACCATAGCCCGGTAATTGTCGGGTTTGACGTAATCCGGAACGGAATTGCTCGATCCCAGGCAGTATCCACCCCCAGGGGCGACGGCGCGAAGCCTCTCCTTGACCTCCTCCGCCGTTTCCTCCGGAGTTCCGCGAGTCAATGTGTATCCCAGATCGATATTGCCCATCACGCATAATTTCCCTTTGTATTTTTTCTTCACCTCAACGATGTCCATTGCCATTGGTTCGATCGGATGAACTGCGTTTACGCCGGCTTTGATGATGTCGTCGAAAACCTCCCAGAGCATGCCGTCGGAGTGATACATGAAGGGGAGATTATGATCGCGGGCGATCTTGCCCATCTTGTCAAGCCAGGGGAAGAAATATTCGCGAAGGGCGTCAGGCGACATCATGAGCCCGCTTGCATAGGCGATATCGTCAGTGTACCACAAGGCGCCCACTAAATCGAAATCCACCATGTTTTCATACATGCTTAAAATCAAGTCCCCGATTTTCTCGAAAAGAGCGCTCACGAGCTCGGGGTCCATGTAAAGCATCAGGGAAAAATTCTCGAATCCCATCATTTCCCATACCATGGTGAATATGTCCCCGTATTGACCGATCACCCTCATCCCATCGGGTAAAAGGGGCTTTATCTGTTCAAAGCGTTCATAGGAGATATCTTCTTTTTTGGGCCAGATATAACGGTCGAAATCCTGTCGGTTTTTGATGATTCCATCATGCTCCGACGCCCATACCCGATCCTGATTCTCCGAAATTTTGGTCTTGAGGGATGATTTGTTCCTGACGTTCGCGGGGTCCATGTCGATGATGGGCTGCAGCTTGATGTAATCATAACCCGCTTCCACGGAAAATTCAATTTCATCCTGGAGGGTACGAACCGGTTTTCCCAGGTAAGCCTCCTTGATGTTTCTCGCTATGCCCAGCTCCATCAGGGGGACATAGTCCGGCTCGCCGCACAGAAATGCCGTTCTCAATTGATTGAAGTCTGGATTTCGTTTCATTTACGCTCTCCTTTGTTGTTATTGATTGCCCCCCCTGGAACCTTCTGATTTCCCCATAAAGGTTTTACCGTATCTCCGGAGGATATTTCATCTTTTTGATAATCCGATTCCCTGATATCAGGATAAATCAGGCAATTCTTGCCTGCTGTGAAATGATCGGGCAAAACGGCGTTTTTCCCTATGACCGTGATTCCGCACGAAAGCAGATGAGGGGTTTCCTTGTTGGGAATCAATTCTCCAAAGCCGATTCTGCATTGTTCCCCGATCCGCGTGTTTTTATCGAGAATCGCATGGGAAACCTCGGAGCCTTCACCTATGATTGCATTGTTCATCACAACGGATTTCTCGATCCGGGCTCCTGATTTCACATGAACTCCAGGGGAGAGGACGCTGTCATAAATTTCCCCCTCGATCACGCATCCGGGAGAGATGATGGAATTGCGTATCTTCGCCTTTGCCATAACCTTGATGGGCAATAAGGTTGTCAG
>JAFGFK010000075.1 GCA_016931135.1 Candidatus Sumerlaeota bacterium
GTTTCCTATTTTGTATGGGGAACGAAAAGAGGAGAAGGCGGGACTCCGGAAAAACCATTCCTGATAGATAATTTCACATCCTCTTCCCTGGATAAAAACGATGTCGCAATCCTGGAACAAAAGATCGGAAAGCAGTATTTTGAAAATTTATTCATCGATGTTTTTTATTGCCCGAAATCCACGAAAAGCCACGAATTGAATGATTTCGCCGATAGGGCGCGGAAACAAAACATGGAAATCGTGGTTAGTTCCGGGATAACCAAGCCCTTTTCTCCTATGGATACCACTGATTTTAAAACAGATACATTATGGAATCCCATGATAACCGATAGAATTCATGAGGTTTTCGGGGGAAAAACCATCAATCTGGCGGGATTACATCAGGATGCGCTTGAATTCAGCCGCGTTGCCATGAAAAAGGGATTTATTCCAGTCATATCGCTGAATCTGCCAGGGAAACGCCGTTTGCTTTCCCTCATAACAGGCAATTCACAGGATAACAAAGAGGCGAACATTGGATATCCCCTTAATTATCAATATCATACAATGGCGCTTGGGTATTTAATGACATTTTCAGGGATTCCGATCATTTTATATGGAGACGAAATCGGATTGGAGAAAGAGGGTTTGGAGCAGTTGAACCAGGATCTTACCAGGGAGCAAAAGGAATTAATGAAGCGTGTTTCCCGGATTATCAAGATGCGCAGCGAACATCTGGCTTTATCAAGGGGAGAAACGGTTAATCTTGTGATGGAAAAAGAGCAGGTTATTTACCTTAAAACCTATTTCAACAGCCAAATCCTATGCGCCTTCAACATATCGAATGAAGAATCTCATATCACAGTATCCCTTCCGCGTTTCCTATCGCAGGTAAAGACAGTCAATCCCCTGTTAAAATCGGGGGAATGCGGCATCGAGAGGAGAAAGTTGGAAATCAAACTGCCGCCGTCGTCTTTTGAATATTACTCCCTTGAATTGACTTTCGATAAGAACTAACACTGGACGTTTTTCCCAGATCATCCAGAAATCTTTTTATACCGCGTTTCTTGATCTTCTTCTCCAGGATCATTGCCTCGGAACGGCTTGAAAACTCTTTTACCCATGCCAATATCTATACCCCTTTAAAACGCTTGGTCGTTAATGTTCCCAGGAATTCAGGATCGTTATGCTGTTTCACGCGGCGGTTGAGATCGTTTGTTGATCCACAGTAATAGCGCCCCGTAGATTGGCTTTGTAAAATGTAAGTGAAATAGGACATCATAATAATAAGAAGGGGAGGCGCCCTGGAGCGTCTCCCCTGATACTGGCTCCCCCGCGAGGACTCGAACCTCGAACCTAGTGGTTAACAGCCACCCGCTCTGCCGATTGAGCTACAGGGGAACAAAACATATTTTAAAAGAACAAGAAAAATTTTAACTTTCCCCTTTCGCGAGGACTCGAATTCCGCCTCGGGCGGAATTAACAGCCACCCGCTCCCACAATTGAGATACAGGGGAGTAATATTTAAAATGGTGGAGGGGGAAGGATTCGAACCTCCGAAACGTTAACGTAACGGGTTTACAGCCCGTCCCCTTTGGCCGCTCGGGAACCCCTCCACATTCAATGAACAATGGCACTGAACTGGAGCTGGTGAAGGGAATCGAACCCATAACCAGCCGCTTACAAGGCGGCTGCTCTACCATTGAGCTACACCAGCCGAAAAAAATTGCCTTGATCTACTTTCTTATAACAAAGAACAAAGCACATAGGTAAAATAATTGTTTAAAGCGTGTCAAGAGGTTTTCACAAGGTTTTTTCATATTTTTTCATATTTCTATGAATTCCCATTCGGGTTTTGGAATAAAAAGGTCTTCTTTAATAGCTTTGAGTTTTTCAATGGTAGCCTTGATTGCATATTCTGACTGATCGATTCCAATCCACCTTCTATTAAGCAAATGAGCGGATTTCAAAGTTGTTCCTGAACCACAAAAACAATCCAATACTATGCTTTCAGGTTTAGACGAAGCGCGAATAATCAAATCTAATAATTCAGCGTTCTTTTCTGTTGGGTAAGAAGGATATTGGGGGTCTTTATATTCCCAGATATCTTGCAATCTTTTACCTTCTCTTTCATCCGCAAAGATAATTTTTCTTGGATTCCCCGTTGACGACCATTCCAATAAACCTTCTTTGTCCCATTGCTCCAATGTTTCGACATCCGTCCTCCAATGTCTGCCTTTTGGCGGCGATATTCCCTTAAATGGTTTGCTGGATTTGCCGTTTTCGGTTTCACCCGGGGCGTGGATAGGAACGGTTGTATATCTCCTCCTTTGTTTATCCGTTTTAGGAAACAATTTATCGAGGTCTTTTTTGGTATATTTCTCCCGGGGCTCGTTCCATATAGGTTTTGAAGATTTTGTATAAAAAAGAATAAGGTCTTTAATATTTCCATATCCAATTCTGTCAAAGTTTTTAGGATTGCATTTTATTCTTGTAATATCGTTTCTGAAATTTTCTATTCCAAATATCTCGTCCATCATTATTTTAATGTAATGTCCAATCTTATAATCAATATGTAAATATATTGACCCCTGTTGAGACAGCAATTCTTTTAATAGAATTAATCGCTTTCTCAAAAATTCAATAAAATCTTTTCCGATAAGTTTATCCGAATAAGCGACGTCCCCATTTCTTGAATTACTTACCGTTGAAGATCTGCCGTCAGTAATAGTAAAATTACCATTCGTTGCGAAAGGCGGATCAATATATATAAGGTCTATTTTAGATTCAAGTTTTTTTTCTTTTAACAGATAATCAAGCCCCTGAATGTTGTCGCCTTTTATCAATAGATTATTCATTTGTAATTCAGCTCTTTTTTGGCGAACGCCATCATTTCTTTATCCGAGCCATCAAGAATAGCGTCTTTAATAAATCCATCTTTAACAATTCGCTTACTAATTTTTCATTGTCTTTACGACTAAATGCTTTTTCAATAATTTTCCATCGATCCGGATCCATTTCTCTTATTCCCTCAGGAATTGTCGGATAAACCTGAAATAAATCATCCAAATATGATTTTTGCTCTGCGTATTCGATACTTAATTTTGTCCAGTGATTCATTCTATCTCCTGTTTTTCTTACGCGTAACAATGGTTATAAAGAACTTAACAAAACTAAAGAAAAGCCTAGAATAATGGATGGAAGTCGGTCAAGCGGGAAATTGGATGATCTAATCATAACTGGGGTCAATGATTTTCCATTTTTCATTTTTCATTTTAAATTTAAAAGGAAAAAACATTATCGCCGTGGGCGATTCTCAGGGCGCCGATGGCTTCTCCCGCTCCTACATTGGAGGAAATCATCGGGGTGGCGAATACGCCTCTGTCGCCGCGCGCAATATCTCCCGTTTCGCCATTCATGCATTCCCACACGCTGGGATGCCTGAGCAAAAACTCCAGAAGCCCGGTTTTGATGGTTTCCATAAGATCGGGGTAATAATGGAACGCCGACGCCATAGCGAGGGAACACGGCTTTGCCCAAACAGGTCCCCGCCAGTATGTATCGGGTTCATAACCCGCTTCACCCGGAGCCACGGTATGCGCTCCATATTTACAGATCAGTTTTTTAAAATTCTTTTTAACTTCTCGAGCCTTTGATCCGCTGACAATGCCATAAGCGAGGGGAAACAAACCATCTACGCCGATACAGGTTTCGATCTTGCCATCCGCGCGCAATACGCCATACCATTTTTTTTGATTATCCCATAAAATTTTATCCATCTGATTTTTCGTGATTCCGGATTCGCGGAACCAATCGCGTCCATCATTGATTTTTATTATTTCCGCTATCTTTCCCATAGATTCTTCAAACCTGCATCTTTCGGCTGCAAAAATCGCAGGATAGCAGAATTCCTCCTTAATCCCATTTTTCCCATAGGTTACCATTTCAAAAGGCGCAGTCGTATCCAAACCCGTATCAAAGGACGCAAGGATTGCCCAGAGATGAAGTTTAAGGAAATTGTCATCCCGCGTGCTATTGATATAGTCATAGTAATGCGCCAACGCCGGATACCATTTCCGAAGGCTTTCGATATCTTTTGTCGCATGATAGTACCGGAGCGCCACCCAGGGGAAATGGGGAGTCTGAATGAGATTTTTTTTGCTCCAGGAATCACCGGGTATTTTTTCATTAATATAGATGGCATGGGTAACATAGCCATCGCTTCTTTGATATAAGAAGAAAAAGTCAAAAAGTTTTTTCACAAAATCATGCCCGATTTCGGGATTCATGGAACTATGCCATTCTATAGCGGGAAAAGCCCATTGCCAGTAACCCCGATAAACCGGCAGGGCTTCCAGAACCGTTTTGCCCAGCTTCGGGTGTTTATAATAATTCGACCGTATAACCCGCCAGCATTTATAATACGCCTTTGCCTCGCGTTCGGAATCGAATTTCAATTCGGGAAGGGATGAAAACCATTTATTCCATATTTTTTCGAGGCGCATTTGGATATTTCGGGCGCCGGCTGCGCGATAAGCGCTATCATCGGATTTTGTACTGACGCCAAATCTCAGGATTTTTCTCTCACCAGGCTTCAACCTGATATTGAATTCGAATGCAGCGTATCTCCCTTTCTGGATTTTACCATCGAGGTCCCCTTTTTCCATATCACGCGTATAGGCATCCGTAGAATTGTAAATCCCGTAATTGTCAAAGGGACAACAAAGAAACAGCTCGTTTTCCTTCATTTTTGCGTGGAGTATCTTTCGGCGATCATCGACAACCAACGAGGCTTTACCGGCAAGGGATAGAAGCAAATACATTTTCTGTTCAAAGGGATGAGGTCCGTGCATTTTACATTCCAGTTCCAGTTCCCAGTAGAATCCGCCGGGGGGATTTTGAGCAAAGGTTTCTTTTGCCGCCAATCCCATATTCGTAAAAACGATGTTTCGCCTAACCAGAGAAGGCATGGATTCCATGGTTTCGAAATAAAACGTATTTTTACAGCCCCGCTTTCCGGTTAAATCAGGATAAGAGCGCTCGCCAAACGTAAGCGCGGCTATCGGGCGTTCATCGTAGGTTGTTTCAAGCCGGCTGTCAATCAGCCATCCTATCTTTCCAAATTCACAAGGGTAGGCGAATGCCAAGCCCCAGTCATCTTCCTTTACCAGGACTGCGGCGCGTCTTGGCAGTTTTTCATCAAACGCCTCGCCAACAAGTCGCCATATATTTTTCGACATGATATTCAACTCCCTGATACCCAAAAATAGAGATGAAAATTTACCGTGACAATTTATTCAACGCCCGTTTTTTCCGGAACGCCTTCGTTTTGTTTTTTTATATTTTCCCAAATCCGTTTCTTTGCCATTTCCCTGTGTTCTTCCAGTACTTTATGCCCCATGAGGGGGGCGTGGATAATTTCCTTTTTCCCCTGATAACAATTATACATGGCGTAAATACTGGTTGGGCGGCAAATCTGATCGATAAACCCAATCGTGAATAATGCCGGGGTTCTGGTTTTAGCAGAAACATGAACATCATATAAGCCTTATCCGGATTGTCCCGATCGATGTATTTGTATCCCTTTAGCGTAGTTGCGTCCAATTCCGCATAATATTTCCGGGGTTGTCCATTCAGGATGCCATGGGCGTTATTTTCAAAGGCGATGAATCCCTCTCTGGAAAATTCCTGTACCCTGTCTTTTCGGGCGGAATATACGCCGGCTCCCTGGAAAATGGCGATAGCGGGGCATGCGCCTTTTCCCGCATTACGAGGTTTGGCATAGTACCCCCGCACTGGATTCGGACCAAGGCAATCAACCTTGACATCATACATAACAATGCCGGGTTCATCTGTTTTTTCCGGCGTTAAAACAGGATTCAGGGGGATAACAGATAACTTTTTTTTCTTCCTTTGCCAGAATTCATCAAAGTCAGGCGGCATGGAATCTATGGCGGGTTTTATTTTATCAGGTTCAAACGCAGCTCCCGCGGCAATTTTCTGTTTCTCTTTCCCATCCGAGGGCGTATAAGTAACGGAACAAAGCAGAAACCCGGGCTTGTTCAGGGCGCCGGGTATGTTTATCTCTTTATCCGTATAATGGATGATCCCCTTCTTCAATTCATCCCTGCCATCATTCGTTAAAACATATTCGATATCTCCGGGTTTGGCGCAGGAAATGGAAAAGATTGCCTGGGTATTCACATGATATACCGCATCATCCTTATCGGTTATTATCTTCAGTTCCTGTGCGGATAGAGTATGAATGAACAAAAGAGAGAAAGAACAGAAGAGATACATCATTTTTCTCATAGAAAACCCTCCCTTATTTATTTTTTTGCTGGAATGTCCGAGTTTTCACCATCAAAGAAATAAAACGGATCAGCGGCGCCGGCATATCGGAGCAATCCCATGACAGAATAAGCCCCTGTGCGGGCATTGAAGAAGTCGCTTACCACGTAAGATTCATTGAATCCGCGAAAGGCGCCCCGCGCCGGGTTATCCGCATCCTGAAATTGAAGATTCATAATATACCGGGCAATGCGGCTCAGTTGTTCCAAAGAGGCAAGGGGATAGCCGAGTTTTTGCGCAGCCATGAGTTCCAGGAGAACCGTCCCGCCTGCGTTGGGAACGGAATATTCATCGGGTCCGAATCCCCCATCTTCGCGTTGTATCCTGAGCATTCTCTGAAGAAAACATTTTGCCGCTTGAAGATATTTTTCATCCTTGCATAAATTGTACGCCGCCAGATTCGCCAGTGCGCCGAAGTCATCATTATACTCGTGCATGATTTCCCATCCCTGATTGCTGTATTTCGGATCAGCTATGTAACCCGTAACTGGTTTCAGGGTTTCTCTATCCACCGTTACATGTATCTTTCCATCATTTTCGAGGTGGTATTTGTTATAATGATCAAGAATCCGGAAGAGGGCTTCTTTATATTTTGAATCTCTGGTTACGTGATAAAGCCGGTAAAAATAAAAAGCCCCGCCACTCTGGAAAGAGCCGAACCAATGCGGAAACCAGGGTTCATCATCCAGGCGGACAGTCCAAAAGGGATATCCCTTTTCCAGGGCGACATCCAGAAACCACTTTGCAAATAAGAGGGAACGATGGAGATATTCTTCCCTTCCAGCATGTTGCGAGAAATCGAGCATAGCCCAGGCTGCCGTGAGGGCGTCGCGCGGATGAGCCCATGACGTTTGGGGGGTGATTTCTCTGATAACGCCATGCATTCTATCATTTCCGGGATCATAAAACTGGAGGCTGGCGAGATATTTCACTGCATGTTCAGCGGCATTCAAATATGTCTCTTTTCCCGTTAATTTATGTCCTGCCAGCATCGCCTCCGCGCAAACGCCCGTTGTCCAGTTCGTTGTATAAACGAGAGGTTTGGAATTCACGCAATCAAACAGATAGACAAACCTGCCGCAATTGGCGTCGCGGGATTCGGTAATCTGGCAGCGAGCCATGAAATCAAGCCCCATCAACGCGGATTCGATCGCTTGTTCCTTTTTTACGATTTCCATAATTTTCCCTCTTTCTACCGTTAATTTATCTAAGAGTAGTTTGGCAAATATCAAGACAATCAATCATGCTGACGCCTGTATGATACCCGGGATCGGCATCCGGAGTCGCCGGTATGATTCGAGCGGGTTTGCCATCGGTTCCCAGCGTTTGAATCGCCATATAACGCAAATCCTCACGAACATAATTCCGGGAAAAGCTGTAATGGCATTTCGAAAAGATTTTCCATAACTGATTCTCCTTTTCTTCATTATGCGCCATTTTTACGGCAAAACAGACAGCCCGCATTGTTTCAGGCAAAGACCACCAGGGCATGGAAGAATCCATCATTTTGCGGGTTTTGAGATCCAGGGTTTTACAAATCCCTCCAGGCTCGCTTACGAATCCGTTATAAAAATTATGCGTCAGAATCTCTATCAGGAGAGATTGCATATCCGCAATTCGGGATTTGTATTTCGATCCAAAGGGCGATTGGGAGAGAACATGCAGGAATTTCAGAGCCGAACCCGTAAACTCGAGGCAGTGCCCGGGATCGGACAAGGCGCGTCCGTCTTTAACCAGAGGATTATCGTTATGATCGACATTTTCTATACAATCGTATTCTTTCCCGAAATCCCACTTTGCGGGCGAGTTGATATGGCGTTTCATAATATATTCCAAAAGTTTCATTCCCTCTTTCGCAAACGCCTCATTTTCGGAAACCATATACGTTATCATACCCAGGCAAAGCATATAAGGGCCGAGAGAGAACGTAATATCGTCGGCGCCGCTGATTGCGCCGCGAAAGGAATACTGATCGCTGACAAAACTGCGTTTCCACAGGGCGTCGATGACATTCAGGCAATACTGCCTCGATTCATTTATTTTATCCAAATCGTTCAGATAATTCGCTGCAGCGTACATTCCTTTTGCCGCGAACAGGTCGCTGTAATTGTAAGTAGAAATCTCTTTTTTTATGAAAATCCTTTCTTTACCGGTTTGATCCGGCGCAAACGCCTTCCCATCGATATCCATCATGAAATAAAGGTGTCCGCGGTTTTGCTTTCGGGCGTCCTGCAACTTATCATAGAGGCGAATGATAATTTCGTTCATCTCGTGAGGCGGATTGCCGGATTTCGGAATCCGCTTCATCCACGCAGCGTGCAGCGCAAGCGCTTCCAACGCACGGCCCTGAATCCAGCCGTAAACCGTGTTTTTTCCACGTAACAAATCGCCATCGTCAAAATCCTCGCCCGTCAACAGATCAATTTTGGAGTTGATCCAGCCGTAATCCTGATCACGATGATACCGCTCCACAATCCAGGATATAATAGAGATCAACATGCGCGCGTAATAATCCCGAACGTCATCCATACGCAAAATGGGGGCGCTCTCTGAAACAGAAACGTCTTTTTTCTGAGAAGATTTGTTTTTCAACCAGTTATTCCCTTATCTTTCAGCGTTATCATTCTACGTTGCCGCAAGGATATGAGCTCCTTTATCCGAGCCATTGAGCGTCGTTATTTTCGGGCGCTCGATCTTCATGATTTTTTTGAAATATTCTTCATGAATGATATTCAGGAAATTCTCCAGTTTATTTTGCCTTACAAAGGCATGCGTCTCTCCTCCCATTCCCGCTCCCATAACCCGGATGGCTGCGTCGTTGGGAAAATACGTATCCACCATATCCGCCAGAAGATCCATTTCAGGTATGCTTCTTTTGAATCTTCCCGGAAGATATCTTATATGCGTTTCCGGATTATGGGGATTTTCCTGACAATCCTTTGATATGGCGTCAAGTCGCTTATCCGTCATGCTGGCGTCATAAATATTTTTAATCCAGGCGCCATCGATCAGCGAAGATTTGTTTATACGGTCTCCATCATGGGAAAGCCTGACCAGTCTCAATATTTCACGGGCGTCATCTTTTTTACACGCCTTCATGAAATGAACCGCCCGTTCAATTTCAGCCAAACCGAACAGGGCGATATCCCGGATGTGATATCCCTCCGGAGGCTCGTCATCATTTGAGATCAGGGATTCCGCTTCCCTCCGGAAATCCGGCAAAGCGTGATAGATTTCTTCTTTACGGGCTTGAACGGGAAGGATTCTCAATATCCGGTTCAAGACATATTCCGGAGAATGGTTCATGCCGCCAATGGAAGTGAACTCCCGGAGATTTCCCAGATGGTAAAAACTGTCTCTTTGTTCCAGTTCCTCGCGCAGTTCCGGCATATACTGCTTTATATACAGGATGGAAAGGATATACCCCATGCTGCTCAACCGCATTTTATGAAGCGTTTTCTTATCATGGGGACGGTCGATGCCGGAATGAACAATCACCCTTGTCAATGAGGAGGGGATAGGCGTTTCGTCAATAAAGGAAGTGGGAAAACTTCCCACGAGGGTATAATGATTTTCTTTCGCATAAAATATATGGGCGTGATCAGCGCAACCTCCCCTTGTCATGGAAAACCATTCCGACATGCCTATAAGATCGATCCATTCGTTTAATGACGGTTTCTCGAAGTCGTAAAGGGCGTCGAGCCCGAGGGCGGCATTGACAACGAGGGCGGAAGAGCTGGACTTGCCGCCTCCATAGCTTAAGTCGCTTGAATAAACCGCTGTAATACCTGGCAATTCTCCTTTGTATTCTTCCCTGATTTTTGCGGGCATGTCAGATATCAGGATGAGAAAACCCTTGATATATTTATCCCATGCATAAGCCCCGTAGATATCGGGATTTCCGGAATTTTTTTCATAATATTTTCTTGTCCAGTCATCCCATAGATTCAAATCACTCGGGAACGGGAGCCCTGTTTTTACGGACGCTATGGGGAACTTCCTGGCGGAAAAGAGAGGATTCATGTTGTGGAGAACGACTTCGCCATCGGTTCGGATCTGGTAAAGACCATAAATCGCTTCAGAGGAAGCGGTGCCGCACAAAACGCCTCCACAGCCTTTCATATCCGTATGTCCCGCGAAATCCCGGTATCTGCCGGGACATCTCACAAGCGCGACCTTCCGGGAAATATCCAGATCCGGAATGCCGGCGGCAAATCTCAAAAGGCCGGTAAAATTATCCTTTTCTCTTTTCGATATGCTGGTTAAAGATGGAAGAACAGCAAGCCATTCCGGAATTGTTTTCAATATTTCATTTTTCGTATGCGTCATTTTTCCGTTACGCCTTCCCCTGATGCAACTAATTTGCCGGAACGATGTTCTCCGGTTTTTTTTATCTCTCGCAGATAATCGAATATATCCCGGCTGACGTAATATTCCTGATTGTCAATCGACGCGGAATGATTGAGTCCCGCCAAACGTGGATTGATCTCGAGAATGCAGGGTATAATATGTTCATCCTTATATTCGAGGAGGACATCAACGCCCAGTAATTTGAGTTTGTCATCATCCGCGAATTCTTCATCGAGGGCGCCAGCCGCCTGTTCCGCCGCATGTTTCATTTCATCCACATCCATTTTTTTCACAAAAACTTTTCCCCATGATTTACTATCCTTGTTCATAAAGAAGATATTCTCGAGGGCTTCATGAATGTCGATTATGGAACCGCCTCTTCCTCTGGAAGCCACGGGATTATTTTCATGGGGAGCGACCTGGGCGAAACCGGATTGCGCAATATAACGAATTCCGTTCCATGCGACGTTTATTCTGAAAACAATATTCCTGTATCCTTTGTCCTTTTCTTTGCAGTATCTTACATTCCCCTTTTTTACCCGGAGTAACGCCTCATCTCTCTCCCCTGTTTTTGTTATATGCCGCAAGAGACTCTCCCCATCGCAATTTTCACAGAGATCAAACGCCTCGACCATTCGCCCTTCGGTTCCATGATCCGGTTGAACGAACAGCGTTATCGGGTTATTTCCGTATGTCTGTTTGATTTCTTCCCATATCCGTTCCATAAATTTTTTGTAATCAGAATAAGATTTGTTCCGGGGGAGAAGAAAGGCGTGAGGCGTATTGATTCCGCGAGATATTAACTTTTTATACGCGCAGAATTTATCATCGGCGCAAACTGAAGGGGGGTAAGGATCGATCTGCGCGATGTTTCTTTCCGAAAATGCCCGGGAGAGTTTTTGATGCAGGCTTCTTTCGCCGGCAAGGGGAAGTTCGGTTATGTGAACGACGTCCAAACCCGCGGGATCGTTAAAATCCACTTCCTTAACCAATGATCCTTCATCCACGATCAGGGCGCGGGACGCCTTTAAATCTCCCGTGAGCCATTCATAGTGAACCCCCATCACGTTGACCGGATGAAAAGACGTATTGTTACTGGTGAAGCTTTTCGCTTCATCGATATGCCAGCAATGCAGCGTATCCTGGAAAGAGAAAGGCTCGGAGCCGAATATCAAGCCAAGATTGATCGCTTCCGAAAATTGCGCGCTGTCCATTTTGTTCGGAGATATTCTCAAGGAAGGAGAATCCCTTCCAGCCAGACGTTTATTATAAGCAAGACGCACAACTTTTTCCATGTAATATTCATTATCGAGCAGATCATGGAGGGCGAATCCATCCAGACCATGTTGGAAGATCGAATTATTTTCCAACAATTCAATCAGCCTTTTGTCGCCGGTATGAATAAATTCGCTTGGGTCCTTTATGATTCCGTGAAGAAGCAACTCTTCAATATAATAGGCGAGAAAAACGCTCAGGTCGTCTTCCTTGAACAAGACGCGTCTTCCAAGACAAAGTTCCGCCGCGGATTCTTCCAGGGCTGATTTGATTGATTCAGATATCATTTCAAGTTTGTCCGTTTCAACGCCTCCAGTTTTTCCTTATATAATTTCGCTCTTTCTCCGAAACATTTGAAAATATGAAACACGCCTTCGCCTTTTCTTTCCGGGGGGAGTTGATCATCATGCGGTTTCCAAAGCCCGGCTCCGGGATTGGATTCTATTTTAAAAACTTTCAAAAGAGGAATCTCGCAGCCATTTTTCGTGAAGCGATGAATGCGCCTTCCCTTTTCATCAAACATGGAAATCGCCAGTGGATTCCCGGAATCATCCTTTCTCCTGATCGGCTTTTTGTTTTTATCCAGTATTGGGATATTTGTCGCCTTGCCTTTATCATCGAATAAATCCACGATTTCCTCTTTTTCCTCATCGAATATTTTAATCAGGTTGTCATTTTCATCAACCAGCAAAAGCGGCATATAATCGCCCATTTCATAAGGAATGCCGGTATCAGGGAAACCGGTCAAATCGCTTCCGGGCTCCTGCAGCGTTTCTCCGGCATATTCGGGATGAACGGCAAGATACTCATTCAAAATATATTTCCAGTGAAGCTTGATATATTTTACCTGAGACATGATGGAATGGAACGCCGCCTTCTCTATTTCCTTTTTCATATCTCTTCTATATCTGGGGTTGATGATATCGTCGGAGTATTCGTAAAGAATGCCGCCCTGGCCAATATTGGCGATTCCTCTTGTGCTGATTATGGTCATGCGATGCGTAATTTCATATTTTCGCGCTCCCATAACCACGACCAGCCTGAAATACGAATACAGGGGAGTTTTCGGCTTTCGATCAAGCAGAACGGGGATCCCCAGCCGCGCAAAACGATCTGCCAGACCTTCGAGGAACTCCTTCGTATAAATCCGCCTTACATAAGAAGGGAGAACCTCCTGGATAACGGCATTGTCAATCCTGGAAATATCATGAACGACATTGGCAAGTTCCTTTATATTCTCACGCAGGGGAAGATTGTTTTTCTCGATCTGCAGAATCCTTGCCAATCTTCCACCGGATTCTTTCTCGGATTTCACGATCACGGTTGAATGTTTCCTGGAAAACGCGAGGAGTCTTTTTTGAATTTCCATCTTACTCTTCCGGGGAGGGAGGTTGACTGAATCAGACATGGTCCAGTTAAACTGATCCGCTGTTCTGACTCCGCTGTTTTTCAGCATATCGGGCAAAAGGCATTTCAGATGGGTCGCCGCTTCCCAGAGAATCGGCTGAATGAGCGGCGCCCTTGCCTTCCCAATAGTGCGCCTCATGGGATGCGTGAAATGTAAAAACAGGGCATGGGCGGTAACGGGTCTTTTGAAAGTCGCTGCGATCAGGACGCCTTTTCCTTTTCCCATTTTTTCGGAAATTTCCGCTTCTTCAACGGCGTCAGATTCCTTCATGCCGGAATCCATCAAGGCATTTATAAATTCTTCTTTTGAAATGAACATGAAGGCGTCTTTAACTATAATTTCTTTGAACGCATGATCCGGCGAATCAACCATCTCAGGATAAGAAGAAAGCATAAGATTGACGTTCTCTTTCGATAGTTTGACTCCCTGCGCAAGCGCAACGGGTATGGATGTATTGCCATGTGGATACGCGATCAAAATATTCGCCCGTTGATCCGCCCTGATAATTCCGGGATTCAAACCAGTCAGAATCCGGGGAAGAGGATATCCATCATGGAGCAATACCGCTGCGTCCCTGAGCCTTGCGTAGCTGAACCAGAATCTTTCGTTTTTATCGCGGAGCGTCAATCCGATTCCCATTATATCCTGATCCGCGTCCCCAAGCCAGATATTCCTGTTTTTCTCCCCATAGCGACTCAAGAGAGATTGAGCGCTCATCAACCGCCTGATGCGCGTATAGAGCCATCTATGGCGGCGAACCGCGAGATCGAACTTTTCCTTTCTTGTTAAGCGTTCATATCCAAATCCCCTTTCCTTGTCATAATGATAGGGGAGATAATCAAAGATATGGGAATTAATGGTTGTATCGAAAAATCTGGCGATCTCGATTATCGATTCTTCACCAACATTCAAATCATCGGTTTTTTCAAGCAGGAGGCATATATCCAGAAGTTCCGCAAGATATGCGACTTTATTGAGAGCTGTTTTATCGTTACGTACAGACTCCGCAATCCTTGCCAGATGGTATGACATTGTTTGATAGCTGACAGGACCCGCCTCTTCCAATTTTCCCCCGGAAAAGTATTCGCATACATCGTGAAGAAATTTATTTTTTCTCTCATGATCCTTGTTTGAATATTCCTGTATCAGAATTATAAAGGCTTGTTTTGCGCAGGCAATAAAAGCGCCGAAAGTTTCCTGCGCGACGTCTGATCCGGGTTCCCCCAGAATATCATGCGCCATTTTGCAAGTTTTATCAAAATCCGGCTTTTGCGCGGGATTCTCCCATTGAGCGGACTCTTTGAGAAAACCGATTTTTCGTTTTCTCAGGGCTGCAGCCAGCTTCGCCTGTTTCTTTCTTTCATCGAGTTTAGCGAGCCTTGCCGTTTTTTCTTCCGTAGATTTCAAGGATCCTCCGATGCCTGTTGAAATCTCCTCATAATCCGATTCTTCAGGCGGCGTATATTTCGGCATAATAAAATTATTCAGAATGAATTCGACATCGGTTCCGGAATTGCCTGATATTCGATATCTTGTTTTTTTATACGATTGGGGAATATTCGATATCGCCTTTTCAAACTCCCTTCTCTCCTTTGCCAATTCCTCCCGGTTCAACTTTCCATTTACCAGATAAAATCCTCCCATGATGATCCATGTTCCAAAGTCGAGTTTATACAAAGGCAATCCCCTTTTGATTTTTCCCAGAACAAAAGAGGCGTAATGATATTTCCGGCTCCACAGGTTTCGTTTTCGAGCCTTTATTTCCTCTTCCACCGCCTCCTCGGCATTGCGATACTTTATTATTCTATCCCGCATTCTCTTATAGACGTCATCCGCTTCCGAATATTTTCCCTTCACAAGATACTCCCTGAGTTGTCCCGCGAGACGTCTCTCCAGATTCATTTCCTCCCGCCATTTTTTTACCGTATCCGCTCCCAATCCCAGGCATCCATAAACGGCGTTGACATCCAGCGCGAGCCATTCCATGATTTTGGCTTTACTCGAGGAATATCGAAAGGAGAAGCATCTTTCCCTGCCGCCGGATGTTCCATCGGCAAGGACAAGGGCGCTGTGAGGTCTTCCCGCTTTCATCAGCTCCATAAGTTTCGGAAGATTGTCGATCAGATCGAGCAACTCCGGATCCGGGATACCCAGATCGATGAAATCCGCTCCATAAACCGCCTGTTCATATTTCCGGAAAAGTCCTCTTTTATCCAGAACAAGAAGATGAATGCGGGATCCGATATTTTGTATCAGGGAATTTCTGGTTTCATCCGGCAATTCCCTGATCCCAGCCCATTTTGAAAGGTCTCCTCCATATAAAGAACAATTCACATCGATGACTTTCTGATCGAGCCCTGCATCGAGAAGCGCTGAATTCACCTGTTCTCTGATCTCCTCCAAACCGGATTGGGGGACATGGTTCAAGACATCGGAACCAGCGCACGCCCCAACCATTCTGATATCAGCCGGGCTTTCAAATTCTTTGAACAAATCCTTTATGATCTCTCTTCCCTCTGGATCGATGTCTTTGAGCAGATGTTTTTCAGCCGTTCCGGAATATATCTCCAGTTTTCTGGCTCCTGCGCTGAATCTGACGTCGGAAACGGGAATCTCCTTTCCCTGAACGCGTTCTCCCTCTTTGTAGGAAGCCGTCATCACGCCAATGAGTTTATTATCAGCGGCAATTCCGGGGTGAAGCAGCCGGGCTTCGTGGATTAAATCGCGGATCAGGATGACTTTCCGGAAAGGACCCGCCCTGTTGATTTCCTCCAATCCGTGGGCTTTCTTGTTCACCCAATTGGCGAACCTGAACGTATCACGCCTTTTTTCTTCATTGTCGGAACTGATAACGCCCAGTTTTTCCAGGGTAAGCGTCAGCTGGGAGAGCCTGAAATATTTCCCGTATTTCGGAGACAATAATTGAAGCGCTTTTTGTTCCCATTCAAGGGGATCAGGATAATCAGTTTGAAGCCTCAGAGCCTTTCTGAAATCGTTCAGCGTCTGATCCTGAATTTCCAATGGAATCCCGAAACCCTTCAGGATTTCTCCCGTGGTTTCCTTTCGAATAGCGGCGGTTATGACAGCGTATAAAAGGGAAAATTCCTTCGGAACGCAGAATCCGCCGTAAGTTTCGCCTGTGGGGAGAACCATCCTGTCTCCCCGCATGTTCCATTGATTGCGGAAGAATTCGAAATCGCCTGTTTTCAACGTGTCGATATTGACGCCAGCCGCAAGGGAGAGATAATAAACGCCTCCCCGGGAAAAGAAGTTTTCGCCGACCTTGAGAAATTCCGCCCATCGTGAGGAATCGACGGCTGTCGCCCCCGCGGTATTATACAAATCATATAAGGATTTTCCGGCATTGGAGGCGTCCTGATCCACGCCCCCGATCCATTTCGGAATATCTCTTACAGAGTGAACCTCATTCGCCCCCAAGTCAACCCTGCTTGGGGTATAAAGGATATTGAATTTCTTGTAAGGTCCTGCAGCTTCATATCGATAAAGGGGTTCGGCAAGTTTCTGCGATAATCCTTCCTCCGCAATCGCCTCCCGCCGCGCCGTAATCACGGCAAGGGTCTGATACTTTTTCAGATAATCCCTCACATCGTTTTTACTGATATATTCCTTCCCCGAAACGCGTTCTCCTTTGTAATCCCTCTTCCCCTTCCCGCTTTTCGATTCATTCAACAAGGCAAGTCTGGCGACCTCATCCGCAACCTCGGGATAGGAGGCTATCATTTTCATCACGGCGGATGATTGATCCTTCAAGCCCTCTTCCTCCATGATATGGAAAATATCTCCTTCCAGGTTCATGTCAGAAATTATTTTTTTACCAAGAAAGACAAACCTTTGCCGGTATTCGTTCAACTTTTCCTTCACTTTTTCCTCGAGGCGGAATCTCCTGCAAATATTGAAAAGCCCCATGGATTCCTCGAGCCAGTTCTGCACGTTGAATTCCGTTTCTCCGGGTCCCAGCGTAGTGAGAACATGAATATTGGGAATTTCCCTTCTTCTTTTCCTCGCCATTGGCAGGAGTTTCTTTCTCAATTCCTTCAGGTAACCCGACTTCTCATTCCGATCGATGATCCTGTCTATAGCGGATTTTAAATCCGTTTGAACTCCCGAATCCATAAATGATTCAACAAGATTGGATTTCGAGTTATCCGTTTTCAAGACTTTGCAGAGGGCGTCTCTTCTGGATAAACCATCGTCATATTGAGCGCGGGCGACTTTCCCGCATAGATTTTCCCAGGAAAGCGTAACGAGGGCGGCTAAACCCGCAGCCTCGTAATCAAAACCTTTCTCTATAACGATCCGCCTGATGGATTCTTCTCCATCGATTTCGCCTTTGATTTTTCCATTGCGCTTCAGATTATGAACAAGGAGCTCTCTTGCAAGCGAGACATGCTCGCTGTTCATGACATCCTCGATATTCAACGCCCAGTTTTCGGCTTGAAGACGATACATGAGTTCAAGAATGAACCTCTGCACAAAGGCATATACCTGGTATCCGCCTTCTTTATCCGGGACGATTTCATAATGAGCATAGGCGGGCAGCGCTTCGATCCAGTCGGTACACCGGCGTAACCAGGCTTTCAGGTTCGGGGTAATATACATGTTGCGTCCCCCTTCCCTGATAAGCCTTTGAATCTCTTTATCCTCGCCAAAGAACGGATCGACCAGTTCATTGACCGTTCCCAGATTGAGCGCATCCAGTTCGAACAATCTCTGCAGGAACGCGACAAACGCAGGTTCATTCTGCGGCGCTCTATGGATGGCGTCTTCGATCAAGGAAAGACTATAGATCAGATCATCCGATCTTTTCCTGAGAACATCCCGATCTTTGACAAGATTTTTCCAGATATCGCTCTCGTGCTTTATATTCCTCTCATTCGATATATTCCGGGCGTATTCATGGGAAATAGAATCTATGTCCCTGTTGATTTGAGATTCCAGTTCTCTGAGGGAAGAGCGAAATCGGCTGAGAACGCCTTCCGCTTCCGCTACCGATACGGTTGGTTTATCCACTAGATTAAAGAGAGCCTGCAGTTCGCCCCCGAGCGTATCGAAGGCGTAATTTTTACCTTGAAGAACCGGCGTTACAAAATTCAAAGGGGAATCACGCAGTTTATCGCTCAATTGGGATACGGGGTGATATAAATCACCGCCGCGCAGGGTTTTCGCGCCCGCCATGAGCATGGCGTCGAGATAGAAGGCTCTGCTGAACCTGCCGGCAACCAGCCTCATCCCTTTCTCGAGGCATTCATCGGCGATTCTTTCCGCGCTTTGCGAATCCACGGATTCCTTATAACTGTCGGAAATGATATTGTAAACCCTTGTCCGCAAACTTTGCAGGTCCGTTTCTTCCCGTAAGGCTTTGATTACATCCACGTTGTTATAAGGAGTCTCTATTTTTGCCCGAGCGCGGGTTCGGGCGACCAATCGTTTCTTTTCTTCCCAGGATTTCCCAACGCTTTCTATAAGGGATCGCCGGAAAACATGATCCACATCGATAGCCGGATGTTCGAGCGCATCTTTCACATATTGCCTGCGCTGGTTTGAAATCTGTTCATAAAATAAAAAAGATTTATATACGCCTTCCTCTTCCGAAGCGCCGCTTACCCAGTAAAGCGCGGTAACAAGCCCCATGGCATACAGCGACTCCGCTCCCGAAACGTCGTCGTTGCAAATAGTTTGCAATACGCCTGAATCTATCCGGATGATCCCCTCTTTCTGATCCATCAGCCATTCATGGTTTTTGAGGAACAGAATCCGGCGCGATAGAATTTTACCTGCTCGAAGAATTTTAAACAGGTCTCTTATGACAGGCTTGTTCTGATAATGGCGGATCAGATCAAGCGATAATTCAAGCGTATGGTAAATCTTCTCAAATTCCGGATAGGATTCAGGCTGCTTGAATTTTTCCAGAGATAATGAATTGTTTTTCACATACAGCCTGGATTCAAATTGTTTCACGCCTTCCCCTCGTTTGGGAACGCAAATGCCCTGAGATTCACTTCCCGCATCAAGAATTGTTACAGGAAATGGAAAAACATCTATCATGAGAGACTCCTTTTAATTCTTGAAAATCCATCATAATTATAGCGTATCGACTCATGTTCATAATCATACCCGTGTTCGCGCTCGCGCTCGTGCGCGTAATCGTACTCGAAACCAGCTAATGATAACATCAAAAATTTGCGTTTCCACCCAAATTTGAGGATCATGATACCGAATAATGCGACCAATTTGCCAAACTACTGTAATTGAGAATAATCTCAATCCATTCTTTTCGCCGCGCTGTCCCGTATGATCAATTCCAGATCGAAGAGAATTTTACGAACGATATAATCCTTTTCCGTGATGGCGGACATCAATTCCGAGGCTACGACCTTCCCGGTTTTCAAAAGCGGCTGACGGATGGTCGTTAAAGCGGGATTACAATATCTGGCGTAAGAATCGTCAAATCCGACCACGCTGAGTTCTCCGGGAACATGGATATTGTTTTCCGAGCAATACTTCAGAACGCCATAGGCCGCCTCATCATGCGCGCAGAATATCGCAGAGGGGGGTTGGGGCAATTTCATGAAATCCCGCATCGCCTTGTAACCGCTTTCGATTCCTTTATCGAGGCGCAGACAGTATTCTTTTCTGAAATCAATATCGGATTCTATCAGGGCGATCATATATCCCCTCTTTCTTTCACCGAAGGCGCTCTTCATTCTCGTATCATCGACAAAACCGATTCGCCTGTGCCCCTGAGAAACAAGATACATGGTCGCTTTATATCCGCCATGAAAATTGTCGGATGTAACAATCGTACTGTTCTTTGCATAAACGGAAGAGGAGCCGAAATGCGTTGATGGAACGCCATTGTCTTCAAGATGCCTGATGAATGACTGCGGGATTTCGCCAACAAGAATAATCCCATCCATCTTATTTTTTTTCACGTTTTGAACGATGGACTTCAGATTGAATTCTTCGGGAATCATAAAGGTATGCAGGAGATGGTTCGTATTCTGGAAATATCTCTGCACGCCTTCCAGGAGACTGGAATAAACGAGTTCCAATGCAATATTCTTAACATATTTTTCCCAGTAAAAGAAACCGATGTTTCTCGATTTTACCGATCTTTGCTTATTTCTGGTTCTTCTGGTGTTTCGTTTAGCGAGATTGATAGCCGCGCGATCCGGCACATATCCCATTTCTTTGATAATTTTTTGCACCCTTTCTCTGGTAGCGGGTTTGACATGATCCAGATTATTGACGACTCTGGAGACGGTGCCGGAAGAGACCTTCGCCTTTTGGGCAATATCCTGAATTGTAATCATGATTTCGTGTAAATCCCCTTCTTTTTAATAGAAATGAAAGCGGTTTAATATTATATTGTAATCGTTTATAATATAGATTGATTAATATGACGTCTCCCTTTTGTCAACACATTTTTCTTGATTATTTTTATCTTGACTCGTTATATCCATCCTGTACATTTTTATTCATTACTTCATCAGAAATAGAAAATACTGTAATTTCGATTATTTATATTAAAGCGGTTACATTTAAATAATCTTGATTAAGGCATTTATTATGAACAAAATAGCCTCCTTCCTATTTAAATGCGCAATACTTTGCGCCTTGTTCTTTGCCAGTCATGCCAGAGCCGATCTCGCTTATTATGTCGCTCCTTCACAAAACAAGGATTCGTATCACTTTTTATCCCCGTCCTTCTGGAACATGGTTCAAGATTCACTCCAAAAGCATAGCGTCACGGTCTATTTCCGAAGCGGCGAATACTCGGATGACGCCCTCTATCTGGAAAACTTGGGAAACGCTTCACATCAATTACTGTTATGTGGAGAAACAAGCACAGGAACGGTCTTCCTGAATACCACGAACAAATGGGCTATACGTTTTATAAGATCCCGCAATATCAGAATCAAACATCTTCATTTCAGGGATAATATCCCGAATTTTGCGATCCATATTCAGGGAGAGCCTGATCATCTTTCCAGCGAATTTATCATTGAAGAATGCTCCTTCAAAAACCTGACCAACACTTATTACGGCGCCATTGGCTTGCACAATTTCGTGGAAAATGTCACTATCGAAAAATGCAGGTTTGACAATGTCGGATCAAGCGTACATGCGCATATGTTATATGCCTCCCAAAATATAAATGGCGTCAAAGTTACTCAATGTTTTTTAAAGGACAGCATGGGCGACTACGTGCGGTTCCGGAATAAATCAGGGAACGCTATCGTGGTTGGGAATACATTTGAAAGCAGCGCAAGCCAGTATAATCGCCCCTTCATCGAAATTCCCCTTTTCAATGACGTCAATCCGGGTGACGAATATTTCGGAAATGGCTTTACTATCCGGAACAATAGTTTCAATTTTTTTCCGGACAATAATCCATCCGACAACAAAAATATCGCCATTGCCTTCGAGAACTATGGTTTTGAACCCGATGGCGTTCGGTATTTCCTGACTCCCGATGAAGTTGAAAGCATCGGGGCTTCCGGCATATCATCCGCCAGAGCGATCCTGCTCGAACGAACGGGAATAGACGCCTCCCTGATCAATGTGAGCGACAATGCCTATATCAATCACAGGGAGAAAGTCATCTATGGCTCGATCGACTTGTATGGATCAAATGATAATCGCGGTTGGCAGGGACGTATCAGCATTTATCATATACTCGATCATTAGAAAAGGGGAGGCAAAGATCATGAACAGGATTATATCTTTCGCTTTGACATTTATTGTCATGCAGGTAGCCGGGTGCAGCCATAACAAGTATCACGCCGATTCCAGCGGGAAGAACCGGTCCCGCGTTTCCTCCGGATTTAAAAAGAAAGACGTCGAGGACATCATGAAAAAGGTCGCTTACTGGCAGATCGATCGCGATTATGGCAAATCTCCCATCAATTTATGGGTTGTGGGGTCCATGTTTGTCGGCATGACGGAATACGCAAAATGGAGCCGGGATGAATATTTACAGGGCGTTGTGAAAAAACATTGCGAAAGCGTTGACTGGAAAATGGGAAACAATATCTATCATGCGGATCATCATACCATAGGCCAGACATATCTTATGTTCTATGAACTGGAAAAGAATCCTGTCATGATAAGCGGCGTGAAAGAGAGGCTGGACTATATTCTCGCCAATCCAAGCAAAGCCACACTGCGCTTTACCTCTGAAAAAAGAACTCGCTGGGATTGGTGCGACGCCTTGTTCATGGCGCCTCCCGTATGGACGCATTTAAGCGGGATCACCGGCGATCCAAAATATCTGGAATTCATGAACGAGGAATACATGTTAACAACCGATTATCTGTATGATAAGGAGAAACATTTATATTATCGCGATGACAGATATTTCGAGAAACGCGAGGCGAACGGCGAGAAGGTTTTCTGGAGCAGGGGCAATGGCTGGGTGTTTGGCGGGCTTTGCCGCGTACTGGATCAAATGCCAAAGGATTATCATAATCGCGCCCGATATGAACAAATATTCAAAGAGATGGCTGATAAACTGGTTTCCATTTTACCGGAAGACAACCTCTGGCATTCGAGTCTGCTCGATCCGGTATCCTATCCCGTAGGTGAAACAAGCGGCAGCGGTTTCTATTTATATGGGATCGCCTGGGGAGTCAACAACGGCATCCTGGATAAAGACCGCTTCCTGCCTTATATCAAACGCGTTTGGCCCGCCCTTGCCGCATGCGTGCATGAAGACGGCAAACTGGGATATGTTCAGGCGATAGGAGCGGATCCGCGCGAGGTCAAGGCTGACGATACTCAACTCTACGGCGTGGGCGCCTTTCTCCTGGCAGGTCTGGAAATATACAAAATGTCGGAATGACAGAAAACGACTATGATGAAGAAACTATCCTGTATCATTGTTGGCGCAGGGCACAGAGCCGTATTATATGCGAGCGCCTTTCCCGACAGAATCGATGTGGTCGGCGTGGCGGACCCCTCGAATTTACGCAGAGAACTTGCCGCCAGAAAATTCCATCTGGATCCATCGCAATGCTTTGAATCGGCAGAGCAATTGGCAAGGCGTCCAAAGTTCGCCGATTTCGTCATAAACGGCACCATGGACCACCAGCATGTCTCTACATCCATACCCCTCCTTCAGCGGGGTTATGATATGCTCCTCGAGAAACCCTTCGCCACGAATAAAAAGGAGATGTGGCAACTGTTGGAGACCGTACGGAAAACCGGCAGAAAAGTCGTCATCTGCCATGTTCTGCGGCATACGCCATTCTATGCGGAAATCAAAAGGCGCGTTGTGGAAGGCGCGATCGGCGACATTATCAATATTCAGGCAACCGAACACGTCTCCTATCATCATATGGCTGTGGGATATGTGCGGGGCAAATGGAACCGAACGGATTACTGCCAATCAACCATGCTGATGGCGAAGTCCTGCCA
>JAFGFK010000076.1 GCA_016931135.1 Candidatus Sumerlaeota bacterium
CCTTTGAACATCTGGGAAAAAACATCCCCTTCCAATATGATGATGTGGCGGGGATCGATCTTTCGAACAGCCTCTACTACCCGGCGATATACCCGGTTCAAAAGCCCCCAGTCCGGATTCTCCCCGAATCCAAACCTGCTGTAAACGGATGAGGTTACAGGTTCGTTCATGATATTGTACCCTGCAACAGCGGGATAGCCTCCAAATCTCCGGGCAATCTCCTCCCACAGGGCGACAAAACGATCCTGGAAATGGGGATGCTGCCAGAACAGCCCGTACCGCGTGGGATTATCGCAATGCCAATCGGGGTTCTGCCAGCCCTGAACCGAATGAAGGTCCAGTATCACGTAAAGCCCCTGCTCGCCGCACAGGTTGATGATATTTTCCAGTTTCCGGAATCCGGATTCCTTGTATTGAAACGGCGGATCGTCCGATTCGAGGCGGCGGTAGTTTATGGGAAGCCTGATGACATTTGCCCCGCGCTCCCGAATGAACCGGACATCTTCCTTTGAAAAAAAATAATCCGCCATGCGGTCGAAAAAGAATGCGGACATCTCCGGATCGAGCATATCCGTCATGGTTTGTCTCAGCGTATATTCCACTCCGGGAAAACCGTTGATGAAATTTTCCAGGTTCATCCACCCCCCAACGCACGTTCCCCGAAGCCGCGCCTCTGCGCCGTCTTCATCGATCACTTTGCCGTTTCTGATCCGGAGAAAATCCATAATATTCCCTCAAGGGAAAAATGATTCAGGATAACGCATTCGGGTCAAATATCGGGAATCTGTTTTATATTCACCTTTTTTCCTTTTTTCCAGGATTTATCCAGCGCCTCGAGAACCGCTATAGGCTCCAGAATCTCCTTCAGGGAAAAGGGCTCCTTACCCGTGCGGAACATGCCCAGAAATTTTTTGACGCCTGTGAGGTAGGGATTCGGATCGTACTTGTTTTCATAGAACGCCATGCCTTTTTCACCAAACGCCCTGAATATAAAAGCGCTTTTGCCTTGCGCTATGAAGTTCATGGAAACAATAGCGCCCCCTTCTTCATAATTCAATATCGCAACGGCATTGGGATTGCCTTTAGACGCCTTGACCACCTGAACGCTTTTTACGCCGGTTCCGAACGCCTTGATCAGGGAGTCCACCTGGTGAATCCCGTAAAAGAACACGCCCCCCCATTTCGATTTGAAATCGCATGGACCGCTTGTTTCTATGGAGAGGATTTTCCCTGCCGCCCGGATTTGTCTGCGGAAATCCTTCTGAAACGCAGACTGCTCCGGTATCGCGGAAAAAGAGGTAACCGGAATCCCCTTTTTCCGGGCTTTGATAAGAAGGTCCCATCCCTCTTTAACTGTCCAACTGAATGGCTTATCTACAAAAACCGGCATCCCGGCATCCACAAACATATCGGCAACGGGGATATGATACCTGGCATGGCGATGATCGATCATGACGCCATCCACGCGCCCGATCATATCCTGGGGTTTTTTCACAATCTCAGGGATTTGTCCCTCTAATGCCGCCTTTTCCGCAAAAGCCCTCGTTTCACCCCAGATCAAGGCGACTCGCGCTGATCCACACGCCTTTTCCACGTTCAGCGTTTTTGCCACTGCAATGGAATGCGAATTTTCCGCTCCAACGATTCCTATCTTCATAGTATGCTCCTTTCATCTCACCTGAAAATATTTATAGAATCCTATCAACAAAACCTGTCCACATCATTTCGAAAGGGCAGGGAACTCTGCGCTCCCAGGCGCGTGCAGCACAGGGCGCCGGCGGCGCAGGCAAACCGCGCCGCTTTTTTCATCTCCATTCCCTCGTTCAACGCAACGGCAAGCGCCGCCGTGAAGGCGTCTCCCGCCGCCGTAGTATCCTTTGCATCCACACGGAAGGATTCCACGGGAAGGGCGTTTTTTCCCTGAAAAACCATTGCGCCCTCCGCCCCGCGTTTCAGGACAACGCATCCCGCCCCCTTTTCAAGCAATCTCGCGCCCGTTGTCATGATGTCCCCAGCCTCCATACCCAGGATGGACTCCGCTTCACTCTGGTTCGGGGTCAAAAGATCAACTCGAAAGAGGGAATCCGGCAGACCGCCCAGAGGCGCAGGCGCCGGATCCAGAATGGTAAATACCCCATGCCTCCGGCAGATCGAAACCGCCTCGATCGCGGTTTCCAGGGGGATTTCCAGCTGGAGGAGAACGTATCCCGCCTTGGCGATCAGCGTCTCGGTTTCCCTGATGTCTTCGGGAGTAAGCCTGTGATTCGCTCCCGGGGCGACGACGATGCTGTTTTCGCCCTTATCATCGACAAGGATCAGGGCGCATCCGCTGGAAACGCCGTCTGTAATTTTGACACATTCAGCCTGTACCTGATTTTCCCGGAGCCCCTTTAAAAGCTGTGATCCAAAGGCGTCGTTTCCCACGCGCCCGAGGAAATGGACGTTTCCTCCGAGGCGCGCTGCGGCGACCGCCTGGTTCGCCCCCTTGCCCCCGGGAATAAACAGGGCTTCCCCCCCCAGAACCGTTTCCCCAGGTTCGGGTCTCCTGTGTACCCGGCACACGATATCCATATTGATGGATCCGATGACGACAATATCGTTTTGATTTTCAGCTTTCACTGGTTCCCTTTTCCCAACATTTTGTCAGATTGAAAGAATTCTTTCCTGATCACTGGCAATAATGTAAAAAAGACCCCAAAAGCCCCATCCTGTCAACGCCAAATCCTTCGCATCTCATAACTCCCATAACTCCCATAATTCTCATTTTTCCCATTCCCAAAAAAATCCCCAAAAAAAGCAAAATAATATTTGACAAAGCCACGCCCCCTGTTTAGGAAAGAAATGTAATTTAGCGTAATTGAGGGAAAAAAAGTGGTAAATTCTTCTTCAACCCTCTCTCCCAAGCAAAGCGTCCTTACAGTGAATGACGTGGCGGAAATCCTGAAGGTCTGCCCCAGAACCGTTCTCAACATGGCAAAAAAAGGAGATATACCCGCCTCCCGCATCGGGCACCTCTGGCGCTTCGAAGAAAATGAAATTCACCTCTGGATCAAACAGAAAAGCGAAACCACCAATAATCATAAAGATTCCGCCCCCCCATCAAGTTTTCCCGATTCCCTCATGGAATTCCTCAAACCCAGCCAGATACGATTCGAAAAAAGCGTGGAACGCCCCGCGGTTCTCGAAGACCTCGCCTCCCTTGTCATTCGTTCAGGAAAATACAACGATTACGCCCAGCTTCTCGCTTCCCTCGAAGAGCGCGAGGCAATGTTCTCCACAGCGCTGGATGATGGCGTAGCATTCCCGCATCCCAGGCGTCCCCTTCCCCAGCTCACGGAGCCCATCCTTTCCGTTTTAGTCGTGGAGTCCGGCGTGGAATTCGGCGCGCCCGGGGGGGGCAAAACCCATATCTTCGTTCTTTTCTGCGCGCCCAATGATTCGCTTCACGTGCGCATCCTCGCCCGTCTCGCTCATGTATTCCATAATCAGCGGCGTCTGATCAATAAAATCAAACATTTATCCCAGCCGGAAAAGATTCTCGAAGAACTTATCCGCGCTGAGAATGAAAATAGGAATGGTTTTCTAAAAAAGGAGTTAACAAATGTCTGTCAAAAACCTGGCGTTGGCGCCCGCTCGCTCGAGTCTTGGAGTTGCTCATAATCCCCTCGACCTTTCCCCGGAAATGACCGAGTATTTTCACTCGATCCAGAAACGCTTGCCCAATCCCATCGTTGAGATGCGCAACGGGGTCTGCCTGGGTTGCTTCATGGTGCTGTCTTCCCATCAGCAGCAACTGGTGAAAAGCGAAGACGGTTACGGGATTTGCGAAACTTGCGGTCGCATCCTGTATTATGAAGGGTATTGATTCATTCTTCCCTATAAGAAATGGTTTTGCATTGCCTCCCCATTTTAAAAGGCTCTCTTCATAATTATTGACGTTCCTTTTGCCGGAGACTTTCCAGGGCGTTTATCACGTCGCGATCCCCCGGACCTAGATCGAGGGCTTTCCGATACAACATTTCCGCTGTTTCCGCATCGCCATTTGACTGCGCAATCCGCCCCCCCGTGAAGTAAATATCCGCATGGTTCGGATCGATCTCCACGGCAAGCCGGAGCGCCTTGTTGACATCGTCCATGTATCCCTTTTCCGCAGAAACCTTCGCCGTATTCACCAGGCGTCGCCTCTGTATGGATCTGTATATGTGCATCTTGTCTCCGACAAGCTCGTGAACGGTCAAGGGACGGTTCCACGCCACGAGATGAAGATAATACTGTATGAGAAACAGGTAATTCCACACAACAAGCGTTCCCAGCGCCAGGGCGGGATACAGCGTCTTGATTTTTCGCTCACTGGTAAAATCAAGAACCGCTGAAACGCCAACGGCAAAAAGGGGAAGGCAGTCCAGAAATCGGCGCATGCCGAATCCCCAGCTCCCATGCCAATCGTAAACAATGCTGTTCAGATATAATTGAAGCGAAAAAAGCGAAAGCAGCGTAAGTCCCGCGTTTCTTCCTTCCTTTTTTCTCACCCATAGCAAAAGCCCGAATACGCCGATCAGGGTGATGGGCGTCCATGTGAACAGTCCATTGAACCTGGAAAAGAGGATTTTCGGGATTTCCGGTTTTGTCCATGAAAGAAACCCGCCGCCCTGGGGTATAGTCAGAAAATGACCGTACAGACGCTGCCATAAAACCATCTGGGGTAGAAACGCCAGAAAAAGAAACGCGAGAAAGAGGCAAATACGCTTCAGGGATTCCCGGAAAGGCTTCTTCGAAAGGGAAGCGATTTCCGGCAGCAGATAAACCGTGAACAGGATATTCTGCCATCGCATGAGCGTCATGGCGCCGGCGAATGTTCCGAGCAGAATCCATCGCTTCGGGGAATCCTCGCCCC
>JAFGFK010000077.1 GCA_016931135.1 Candidatus Sumerlaeota bacterium
GGTGTCACTCATCCCCAATTCCACGACATCGAGCCAGAGCGAGCCATGGGTGGGGGGATTGGCGAGGGTATAAACGATATTTTCCGGGATATCCTCGAAGTCCGTGGCGTAAAGCGTGGGAGATGTGAAATACAGGGTATCACCCTTGGCAAGGTTGAAGGGACCATTCTCCACCAGTTCGGGAGCATCATTATCCATTACACGGATGTTAATGGTAGCCTCGTTGGGTGAATCCACAAAACCGTCATTCACCTTCCAATTCAAGGAAGCCATATAATTGAACGGGGTATCCACTGGTACGAACACCACGCGCATACCCGGATCGGTCACGAGAGTGGGTGTTGTATCGATAAGGGCGCCGCGCACGGGACCTATTCCTGCGAATTGATACAATGCGCCGGTACCGGGTTCGGGAAGTTTTGTGATCCAGGCGTAAAGCGTGTCGCCATCCGGGTCTTCCCCGCAAAGAGGGGCGGTGGTATCAGTGTTTTCATCCGTTGTGATGGAACCGAGATAACCGATGACATCCGGGGCGCCTGTAGTCCAATTCGGCAATCCATTAAGAACGCCGTTATTGGCGTTTATTGTGCTGTCATAAGCCATGGTTCCCGAGCCTTCATCGAGGCGCCAGTAAGCAGCGAGCCCGGGTTCATTCCCCACAAGGGCTTTATTCATGTTATCCTGAATATCTATCTGGGAGCGTGCGACATTCCAGATGCGGACGTCATCGATTTTTCCGTCAAATTCCCTGTAGTTATATTGCGTTCCATCGCCGATGGTGACAGAATATGTGTTATTGGGACTGTAACTGTATCCGGTTGTGTTCTGCGCAGACTTCTGTAATATGCCATTGATATAAATCCTTAAATAAGATCCATCATACGTTCCGGCGATATGATACCATTGTCCGGTGTTCATGAGGGAGTCTGTAAGGGCGTTAAACCAGCCCTGATCTCCCAACCCAATGTTAAAGCTGACTCTCCCATTATCTGCGGCGCGAAGGACATAGCCTGTACTCTGAGTAGTATAGGCATGTTTATCCACGATAACGCCCTCCCAGTGATCGTCTTCCCATTGATCGGCGTTGATCCAAGCCTCAACTGTCAATTGTGAGGAGGGGCTTAAACTGGGACCGTTTCCGCAATTCACATAATCTTCATCTCCGTCAAAATCAAGGGCATAATTTTCCCCGCCGCCGCATACCACAGCCTCGGGAGCGGTATTCAAGCCCTCGCCTGTCAAATAAACCTGGCAGGTGGGGGTGATGGGATCATTGGTGGAGATTGTAATGGTGGTTGTGTAAACTGCAGGAGATGCGGGATCGAAAACGACCTCGATCTGGCGGTTCTGGCAAACGCTGAGGGTTGTTGTCAGGGGCTGTGTGGCAAAGGCGAAATTCGTGGCATCGCCCAGGGAAATATAGTTGAATTCGAGGTCTCCCGCGCCTGTATTGGTAATCGTGATGATCCTGGAATCGGTGGGACCCTGGTTGACATATTGCGAGCCAAAATCCGTAAGGGAAGGCGTTACGGAAATTTCCGGATCGCCGCCTGAGGGGATGTCCTGGATTTCATAAGCGCCGATATCCACGCCTTCGCCTGTTCCATCGTAACCCACATAGGGGAAATCCACGGGTCTGGGATTGCCATCGAGGTCAAAATTTGTCGAACCTGTGGATAATCCCATATCGAGGGCAGCGGAGCAGGGCAGGATATGGAAATCGCCGCCGGATTTATTTTCAAAGACAGGATCGCCATATATATTATTTGCCGCGCCGGGAAGATTGGCGTTCAGGAGGTCCATCTCGTTGTCATCATAGGTCGTCGTGGTGGGATAATAGCCATAAGCGCCGTCGGGATTATTCCAGAACAGGCAATTTTCAAGAATGGGGGCGCAGTCATCATGATAAGCGTAAACGCCATATTTATTGTGCCCTTCGAAAATGGTATTGCGGATGAGGGGATCGGAATTGGAGGAACAGAAAATGCCGCCACCGCCTCCATAAGCCAGTAAGCCTCCGGCAGAATTATTGCTGAAGGCGCAGTTTATGATTTCCGGCGCAGTATTGATGTTGGCTTTGATTCCGCCGCCATAGTAACCATAATTATTCGAAAATACGCAATTGACGATTTCAGGGCTGGATCCGAATCCCATCCATATTCCTCCGCCCCCTTCCGATCCTCCGGTAGCCTGATTATCTGCGATAACGCAGTTGATGATCATGGGAGAGGAGGAATCAATGCAATTAATGCCCCCACCGGCAAAGCTTGCCTGGTTGCCGGTGATAAAACAATTGGCTATGATATTGGAACTATTGGCTGTGTCACAGTTGAAACCCGCTCCGCGATCCTCCAAATTCGTATTACTCCCGTAGGCAGAGCCTCCTGTGATGATAAAACCATCCATACGAGTATCGACGACGCTCCACATTCTGACAACGCGATAGGCGCCATTACCATTGATGATTGTGATATTCTGCGTGAAGTCGCGTTGGGCAATCTCGGTTTCCTCGGCGCCGTAATATCCTTCAAATCCACCATAAATCTTTCTATCGCTTGTGAGAACGATCGACTCTGTATAAGTTCCATCCGCCACCCAGATATCGGTTGTTGCGGAATCGGCGTCATTGACGCCCGCCTGGATGGTGTTATAGGCGTTTGCCCAGGATGATCCGTCGCCAGCGCCTGAGGCGCTCCCATCCACATAGACGATGGCATGAGAGAGGGATGCGATACAAATAAAAAGAAGACAGAGAAAGAAACCATAACCATTTCGAATACCCCTTGCGCTCATATATTCCCCCTTGAAAAAGATTTGGATCGGTTCTCCTATTACAGGAAAAATAACCAAAGAATATCTTCGATTTAATAGAACCAAGTCAAGACAAAAAAAAGTCGGAGATTAAAATCAAAATGTATGCGCGCCCCAATCAACAATCAACCTATTAAAGGTTTTTTATTTGACAGATTATATAAGGCGTCATTATATGACATATCTTCATAACTATAAATAATAGAAAGAGAAGGATTAAAAAATCATGGGTAAACAAGGCGTTAAAAGGGTGACGCTGGCGTATTCCGGAGGACTGGATACCTCTGTTATCGCCCGGTGGCTCATCGAGAACTACGACTGCGAGGTAATCTGCTTTGTGGCGGATCTGGGCGGACGGAAACTGGACTCTGATTTTTTGAGGGAAAAAGCCAAGAACAGCGGTGCGAAGAAGGTTGTAATCAAAGATGTTAAAGAGGAGTTTGTCAAGGATTTCATTCTTCCAGCTCTGAAGGCAAACGCCCTTTATGAAGGCGCGTATCCCATGGCGACAAGCCTCGGAAGGCCCCTCATCGCGAAATGGCTTGTAGAAGTTGCGCATCAGGAAAAAGCCGATGCCATTGCCCATGGCTGCACGGGAAAGGGAAATGACCAGGTGCGATTCGAGGTGGCAGCCAGGGCGCTCGATCCCAAGCTTAAAATCTTAGCGCCTTTGCGGGAATGGGAATTAAAAACCAGGGACGAAGAGATCGAATACGCCAAACGTTACAAAATCCCGGTTACAGCTACCAAGAAAAGCCCCTACAGCATCGATCAGAACATCTGGGGAACCAGCATCGAGTGCGGAATACTGGAAGATCCGTGGATTGAACCGCCGCTCGATGCCTACCAGGATCTTTTTCCCATTGAGAAAACCCCGAACCGTCCGGAGTATATTGTCATCCAATTCGAGAAAGGGGTTCCGATTGCGCTCAATGGCGTAAAAATGAAAACCATACGGATCATCGAGAAATTGAATCAGATTGGAACGAAGCACGGCATCGGGCGTATCGACATGGTGGAAAACCGGGTGGTGGGGATCAAATCCCGGGAGATTTACGAGGCGCCGGCAGCTATCATTCTATTGAACGCCCATAAACAGATGGAATCCCTTACCCTGGATCGGGAGACCATGCATTTCAAGGAAACGATTGCGCCGCGATACGCGGAGTTGATCTATTACGGATTATGGTTTACGCCGCTTCGGGAGGCGCTGGACGCCTTTGTGGAAAAAACCCAGGAACGGGTTACCGGGGAAATACGTCTAAAACTGTACAAGGGAAATTGCATCCCGGTGGGACGACGTTCCCCGTATTCTCTGTACAGCCTGGCGCTTGCCACTTATGATATCGGGGATCAATTCGATCACTCATCGGCGAAAGGATTTATCGACATTTTCGGCTTGCCAAGCCGCGTGATCTCCGCTATAGAAATGAAGATGAAAAAACGATAGAAACCTTAAGCCTTAACAAAGGTTTTATCTTACCTTAAACATGGTCAGACTAAAACTATGAAGTTATTCATGCGTTTATTTCGATATGCGTTTCGATATAAACAATATCTTATATTGTCCATTTTTCTGGGATTTGCCACCAGTTTTCTCAACATCTTCAGCATTTTCCTTTTCCAGCCGATCATAGAGGTAATGTTTACCACCGAGGCGGAAATGAAGGCAAGCGCGGCAGAGGAGAAAAAAGAGGAGAAGGACAAAGAAAAAAAAGTAAAGCTGCCGATCATTCGATCCATCGAGGAAAAAATCAAGCCCTGCCGCGACAGCATTGACGAGCGCATGAAGAATCTCACCCAATGGGCGCTCCGAAATAAAATGAAAGCCATCTATCTGATCGCCATCATCGTACTGATCTCCGCTCTTTTAAAAAGCGTCAGCGCTTATGGATCGGATTTCCTGATGATCTACATGGGGCTTTCCCTGATCCGCGATATCAGGCAGGAGGTGCATGA
>JAFGFK010000078.1 GCA_016931135.1 Candidatus Sumerlaeota bacterium
GGTGTCACTCATCCCCAATTCCACGACATCGAGCCAGAGCGAGCCATGGGTGGGGGGATTGGCGAGGGTATAAACGATATTTTCCGGCATATCCTCGAAGTCCGTAGCGTAAAGCGTGGGAGAGGTGAAATACAGGGTATCGCCCTTGGCGAGACTGAACGGACCATTTGCCACAAGTTCGGGCGCATCGTTATCCAGCACATGGATGGTATAGGAAGCCTCGTTTGGGGAATCCACAAAACCGTCATTCACCTTCCATTCCATGAATGCGTTATAATTGAACGGGGTATCAACGGGCGCGAATATTACGCGCATACCCGGATCGGTTACAAGCGTAGGCGTGGTATCGATCAGGGCGCCGCGAACAGGACCCACTCCTGCGAACTGATATAATGAACCGGTTCCAGGTTCAGGAATCTGGGTTATCCATGAATAGAGAAAATCATCATCCGGGTCTTCTCCGCAAAGCGTGATAGTGGTATCCGTGTTTTCGTCGATTGTATAATCGATATATATGGGCGAGGCGTCGGGAACCCAATCCGGAAGGCCGGAGAGCGTTCCATCATTTCCGCTGACTGTGGAATCATGAGCGGTGGAACCCGACCCCTCGTCAAACTTCCAATATCCTACAAGTCCTGTTTCATCGCCGTTTAATCTTCGATACATATCGAACTGGATCTCTTCTTTGGATCGGACTCTGTTCCAGAGCCTCATTTCATCCAGGAGTCCAATATAAGCTTGTGACGATTGGAATCCGCCTCCGAGCGAATCCTGGTCTTCCGCAAAAACGATGGTTCCGTTTCCGGTCAGGGTGGAACCGGTTCTGAATGTTGTGGAATAGACATCCTGTCCATCCTTATAAACGATTATTCTGCCATCACTGCTTCTCCAGGTTACGGCGAGGTGATGCCAGAGACCGTCTTTGAAGGATATCCCGGTGTTGATATAGGAGTATCTCATGTAGATTCGCAAATAATATTGATTATAAAAAACGAAGAGAAGTTCATTATCCTGTCCGGCTGTCCCTACAGCGTATGAAAAAATTCCGGCATCCCTGTAATTGCTCGTATTCAACCAGCAGGATACGGTAAATTCCGTTGTGGGGAAGTTCTGCGCATTGGGGATGATGACGCGATCGCTGGTTTGAGCGAAATCAAGGATGTAATTTTCATCGCATTTTTTTGCCACCGGCGCGCTGTTGACGCCCTCTCCCTCGAGAGTGATAGTCGTTGTGATATTATTGGGATCATTCGTAATGATATCGAGGGCGCCTGTAATGGCCCCAATGTTGGATGGATCGAACACAATATCAATAGTGCGAGTCATGCAAATTCCAAGGGGTGACGTCTCCTGGTTCGGCGCCAGGGAAAAATCCGGAGAGAAATTGAAGCTGTTGAATATAAGGGGGGTCGAACCCAAATTGGATACTTCAATTGATTGAGGGGAGGATGCTCCCTGGTTCACTTCCTGTTGTCCAAAATCGATATTGGCGGGATTGACATCGATCTGGGGATCGCTGATCAGGACTTCATAAGCCCCGATGTCATATCCTTTTCCCGCTCCGTCTCTTCCTTTTCCCGGGAAATCAACAGGCCTCGGATTCCAATCCAAATCATCCGTGGGGGCAGTGTCGGATGTGCCTTGATCAAGGGCGGCGGAGCAAGGCTGGATATGAAGGTCGCAATTGGATTTATCCACAAATATCGGATCTCCCGTGATATTGCCCACAGCCTCCGGAACATCCGCATTCAAAAGGTTCATTTCCCCATCCTGGTATGTAAGGCTGTTATCATTGTCCTGGAATGCGCCGCTCGAATTGTTATAAAACAAGCAATGGATGAGGGATATATCGGATGTGGCGTCAACTTCTCTTACTGATACAGGATTATTCTGTTCGAAAATCGTATTTCTGATGACAGGATCCGAGTTGTCTTGCGCAACCACTCCATACGGAGTATTGCTACTCATCGTACAATTGATGATATGAGGGTAACTCCCATCGTTACAGAATATCGCGCCGCCGGAAGATATTGCCGTATTACCGCAAAAGACTGTATTGATGATTTGGGGCGATGATTCCCATAAAGCCATTCCACCTCCAGAAGCCATGGCGTAATTACCCTTGATGACGCAATGATTGATAACAGGATGGGCGTTCAATAATCCGATTCCCGCGCCATAACCTATCGTCGTGTTGTCGTAAATCGCGCAATTATCAATAATATTCGAGTTGTTGATATTGTAGCAGCTGATTCCGGCGCCGAGATCCAGCGGAAACGAACTATTATTCATATATCCGCCGATGATTGAAAAACCATCCAGGCGGGTTTGGCTCACGGACATTATACTGACAACGTGAACATTAGAGCCCCCGCCATTGATTATCGTGACATTATTTTCCCAATTCCGTTCTTCTCGTAGCGTTTCTTCCGCCCCGCCATTGCCTTCGAACCCTCCGTATATCTGGCGGGATGACGTTATGTTAATTGTTTCTGTGTAAATCCCATCCGCCACCCAGATATCGGTTGTTGCGGAATCGGCGTCATTGACTCCCGCCTGGATGGTATTATAGGCGTTTGCCCAGGATGTTCCATCGCCAGCGCCTGAGGCGCTCCAATCCACATAGACGATGGCATGAGAGAGCGATGCGATACAAATAAGGAGAAGACAGAAAAAGAAACCATTTTTAATACCCTGAGATCTCATATTTTCCCCCTTTAAAAAGATTTTACCCTTTATCTTATATGATATAAAAATAAACCTGTATATTTTATTTACCATGATAAAGTCAAGATAAAAAAGGCGGGCTTTTTCAGCCCGCCTTATTATACATCAATATTTCCGGATCGGATCAGGACATGATCATGGTGATGAGATCGGCGATATCCACAATCCCGTCGTTGTTTAAATCATACAATTCCATCTCTTCCGGAGTGAACTCGATTCTACCGAGGAGGTAATCCTTGATCTTATCCAGCAGGGTTTCGAATACATTGATCTCAAGGGTTTCCACGTTGTTTTCCTCATCCAGTTCCAGGATGTCATCATCCGAATCCGCTGTCGCCGTAACGAGATAGGAGCCCGCCTCGTTAAAGATAATGACGCGCTCGACGCCGATCGTTGTGCCGGCGTCCAATCCATTGATTTCGGAGCATTCGGGTTCGAGTTCATCGCCGACAAGGATGCAGAGGGTGAATGTGGTGGCGGCTTCGGCGCCGATGTTTTCGACAACTGCGGTAATCGTTATGGAATCGCTGGTAAGGGCGGTCAGCGGCGCATAATCAAGGCTGCTGATCACCAGATCGGGAACATCGGGTAGCGTAACGAAAAAGTTGTCAATGGTGACATTGTTCGTCTCATTCGATTCATCCACATCATCATTCACATCCGCTGTGGCGGTAATCTGGAATCCCATAGGATTGGGGAAGTTGACCACGCGCTGAACCTGGAAGGTTTCTCCGGGATTCAGAGCGGGAACAGGATACGTCGGCGGGAAGGTTTCCCCGCCAGCTTTGAGGGCAAGGGTGGATGTGCCTGCAACATCGTTCCCGATGTTCTTCACGATTGCGGTAAGGGTTATATCATCCCAGGTTGTCGGATTGATCGGATCATGAACGAGGCTGTCCACAACGAGGTCGGGTCTTGGCGCGGGTGTTACCGTGATGGTATCTTCCGCCGTGTTGTTGTTTTCATCATCTTCTTCCACATCATCGCCCGCATCGGCAACTGCCATGACGTCGTAATCCCCGGGAGCGGGGAAGTTGACATCACGCTGAACCTGGAAGGTATCGCCGGGGTTAAGAGCAGGGATGGTGAAGGTGGTCGGATCGCCATCCACCGTGAGCGAGAGGGTGGAAGCCCCCGCCGGCATTCCGCCGATGTTTTCAACAATGGCGGTAATGGTGATCGTATCATCCGTAGTGGGATTGGCGGGATCGTGAATGAGGGAGTTGACAACAAGATCGGGCATGGGAATGGGCAACACATCGATGGCGTCGTATCCGTTGTTGTTGTTTTCATTCGTTTCATCGACATCATCGAAATAATCAGCAGTAGATTCCACCAAGTATAATCCCTCTCCGAGGGTGATCTGACGCTGCGCCTGGAAGGTTTCGCCCGGAGCGAGTCCCGGTACGGGATAGGTCATGGGAAGGACTTCATCGCCAACTCTGATTGCCGCAGTGGAGGGTCCAGCGGGAACAAGTCCGTCATTTTTAATGGTTGCTGTGATTGTAATGGTATCCATGTTTGTGGGTTCAAGAGGAGCGTGTGTAACGGATTCGACAATGAGATCGGGCCGCGCTTCCAGGATGGTAAACTCGAGGTAATCATTGTTATTGCCTTCCTCAGATTCCATGACATCGTTGTAATAATCGGCAGATCCCCATACATAATAATTACCCGGGAGGGGATCATTCAGACCATAATAGATGAAGAAACTTTCCCCGATTCCCAGGGGGGGTATTTCATAATAATACTGTTCCCACATGATGTCGGGACCATAAATCTGAAGCCAGAGTGTGGAAGTCGTCGCTTCCACGTTTCCGATATTCATGACTTCCGCGACAATCGTGGTGGGATTATCGAGCGTGCTTGGTTCGAGGGGATCGTTCGAGAGCATGACAACAAGATCGGGTCCATAATCCCTTACGCACACTTCATCCATTGCCGTATTGTTATCTTCGAAGCGTTCCCAGACATCATCATTCAAATCCGCTGTAGCGTAAATCGCGTAACATTCCGTAAGGGGATTGGTGATGAGGCGCTGTACTTCGAATTCATCCCCGGGCCAAAGAACCGGAACCGCATGGGTTGTGGGATAATCCATGGAGTTGACCCAGATGACAAGTTCAAGGATCGAAGCGGTAGCGGATGTTTCCCCGACATTTTTGACTATTGCCGAGATCGTGATGGTGTCGCTGGTATTGGGATCGAGGGGATCGTGAGTAAGGCTTTCAATAATCAAGTCCGCCCCGGGATCGTAAACCGTAATTTCGAGGTTCTTCTGGTTGTCATTTTCATTTTTTTCTGCAATCACATCATAGTAATCCGCAATGATGGTGAATTTGTAATTTCCAGCCTCGGGGAAAACGACGACATGTTCGAAGTAATCAAATTCGCCCGGATGCAGGGCGTTTACCTGAAGATAAACCGGCGGATAAGCGGGGTTGTCGCATAAGATTGCCACAGTGGAGTATCCGCATTCGAGATTGCCCTTGTTATGCACATCGAAGCTGATGGTTACAGGTTGATTGATCAGGGGGACATCAGGAGAGAACATTTGATTTCTGATGGTGAGATCGGGCTCTGGTGGCGGCGGGGCGGCTTGCGCAAAAGCGCCGGTAAAGAGAATCGCCGAAACCGCCATCAATAAGAGAAATGCGCTTCGGGAACCAGTGTCAAGATATTTTCCTTTCATTTTTTACCTCCATACAAACCGTACAAAACTACTTAAAATTACGCACAGTAATAGATAATACTATACTATAAGAAGATATTATTTAATGTTATTTCATTCATATATCAAGTATTTTTTTATCTTTTTTACAGTAGTTTGGCAAATTCAGGGGTCAAAGCCTATAAAAATTCAAACTATCCTGTGCAATCGGGGGTCAATCCCTATAAAAATCCAGGTATTTTGCGGAAATATTATGCTGAATAATATATACAACGCTTCCCATCATAAAAGATATCCTTATCATTATGATGGATTTTTATAGAGAATGACCCCGCAGGAATCATCCTGCGTTGCCGCAATAGAGTCAGGATGCGCATACAGGATTTTTATAGGGATTGACCCCCCTTTTCTCCTTAACTTAGCGCCATTCGGGATTGACCCCCGATTTACCCCATAATGCAACCAATTTGACAAACTACTGTTCCTTTACAGAGGAACGCAAGATTCCCTCTTGAAATTTTTTCCTGGTTGATACTATGTATCGAACAGATGAAACGTTACAATATGACAATATTTCGGAAAAAGGTTCATGTATCATGAGTATTTCAAGGGAGCGATACGCCCTGACAGTTGACATTGGGGGAACTAAAACCGCTTTCGGAATAATGGATGTCCATGGAACCTTCATTTATCTGGAGAAAAGCCCCACCCCAATTCATGAATCCAATAATATCAGGGAATTTCTCATATCTCAAATTCATACCATACTCGGGAAACATAAAAAGCTGGCAATCGAAGGTATCGGGATAGGCGCTGGAGGCGTGGTCGATCCGGAATCAGGAGCGATCATCCATGCCACTCCCCTTCTGCCTGATTGGCAGGGGACTCCGATCAAAAAAATCATCGAGGAGGAATTCGGCGTCAGGGCGGCTGTGGATAACGACGGAAACATGGCAGCCTTGGGGGAATATCTATACGGATCGGGGAAAGGAACGCATAACCTTGTATTCATTGCCATTGGAACAGGAGTTGGTGGGGGCGCCGTCATAAATGGAAGGGTATTGAAGGGCGGTTCCGGTTCAGCCATGAATATCGGGCATATATGTATCGAGAGAAACGGCAGGCAATGCAATTGCGGAAAGAGGGGATGTCTCGAGGCGTACGTATCAGGAAAAGCGATAGAAAAGGCGTACCAGGAGCGAATAGAAAAAATCCCTGGAAAAAACGCATCCCACCCTTTAACCCCGCGAGAGATTTTTGAATCTACTGCAAAAGGAGATTCTATTGCGAAAGGGGTCATTGAAACGGCGTTGGATTATTTATCTATTGGCATAACGAACATCATCGAGCTATTCGATCCTGATCTGATCGTATTGGGAGGGGGAGTCAGCGAATCGCTTGGGTTCATGCTGGATGATCTCCGGAGCCGAGTATCCAGCTCCACCGGTTTATTCATACCCGAAAGAATACTGATATCGACATTAGGAGAAAAGACGTGCTTATATGGAGCGGGCGGCGCTATTTTAATGGGGGTCAGGCTATAATATTTTATAAGATTTACAGGTAATTTCTTATGAATTCAAGGAGGCAACGCTCATGGCGAAAGGCATGATAAAACCCATCAAGGGGAGCTGGTTCGAGTTTCAGCATCACTGGGGAGTGGAAGGCAAATACTGGGATAAGGAATGCTCTGATTTTACGGAACATCAATGGGAAAAGAAAATAGAAGAGGTGGCGGAGATCGGATTCGATCACCTGGTACTTCTGGATGTGGCATGTAACGGCAAAGCCTATTATGACACTTCCCTTTTCCCAAAATTTCCCTTCGGATGCGAGGATCCCCTTGAAATCTGTCTCAAAACCGCAGACCGCCTCGGGATCAGATTCTTTATCGGCGTGGGATTCTTTATAACAACCAATATTTCATGGGAGGGTATCAATTCCCCGGAAGAAACCCGAAAAACGCTTCAATTCATGAACGAGATCGCGGAGCGTTACGGGCGTCATCCAAGCTTTTACGGGTGGTACTTGCCTCATGAGGCGAAGATCGACGGGCATTATGAAGAGGAATACGTCAAATACGTTCAGAACTGCAACAGGGAGGGAAGAAAGCTGCTCCCCAATGGGAAGATGCTGATTGCGCCGTTCGGAACGCGGCTTGCCATTCCGGATGACAAATACGTAAAACAACTGGAGCGACTCGGGGTGGATTTCATTGCTTACCAGGATGAGGTTGGGGTAAGGAAAAGCCGCGTGGAGGAGTTGCCCGCCTTTTACGAGGGATTGAAAAAGGCGCACGAGCGTGCGGGATGCGCGGAAATCTGGGCGGATGTGGAAATATTCGATTTCGAAGGCGCGGTTTATCAGAGCGCCCTGATTCCCGCGCCCTTTGAGCGAGTAAAAAGGCAGCTCGAGGCTGCGTCGCCTTATGTGGAAAAAATACTGGTTTATCAATACCAGGGCATGATGAACAAGCCCGGTTCCGCGGCATTCGCAGGGCATCCGGAATCAACGCAACTATACAGGGATTATGAAAAGTTTAAAGTTTGAAGTTTGAAGTTTGAAGTTTGAAGTTTAAAGTTTGGTAACATTTTTTTAGTTGTTTGAAATGGTGGTTTACTTAACAGTAGTTTGGCAAATTGAGGGGTCAAACTACTTTTACTTAAGAACAAACAGGGTGAGAAAATCTCTTCCCAGGAGATCGTTTCCATGGGGGAAAGAACGAACGGGGCGATAGGATTGGCGGAATCGGGGGGCGTTCATCAGGACATCACCGGAGAGCATCCGGGCTTTGAGAGGCGTTTTATCATTTACGGAATTCAGGGTATATAAAAGGACAAAATCGGGTTTTCGCCCAAGAACATAATCCACGTCAACTTTTTGATGCATGGCGCCTTTCTTACGGGAAATATGAGGATCGACAATGCCGAGAAGATCGAGGAAACGGAGTTCGGAGTAATAGGGGATGATTCCCGCCTCCTCTCCTGCCAGGAGGGATTCTGGGGGGGCGTTGTCGCGCAGCCATTCCCCGATCGCGATATGGGGCTTGAAAAGAGTTTCGGTTTTTACGGAATACACAATAGGACGCGTGATGCGGCGTTCCTGCGCGAGGCTCAAGAAAATCAGAAGAGCGCATGTGAGCCCCAGGGCGTCGCGCCATCTGAACAGGGCATCCCGGGATTTCAATCTCTGCATGAATTCCAGGATCATTTCCTGAAAGAGGAAAAATAACGGGGGAAGAACGGGAACAAAGAACCGGGAAAGGGGCATCCAGTCTCCGCCGCAGATGATGACAAATGCGATTTGAGCGATAACAATGCTCAGGGCGCTCCAGCGCTCGATGCGTTCCTCGTTCCATATAAAAACAGGAAGCGAAAGCGCGAACAGAATCAGAAAGGGGTGCTGTTTGAAAAAGCCGACCAGATAGAGGATTCCCTCTTCTATCTGGGATGGCGCCGCGCCCGTGGCTTTGGCGTAAAAGGTGTTGGGAAAAAGGCTGCCGAAGTAAAAAATGCGCCAGAGGCTGTAGATTCCAAAGGGGATGAAAAACCATAAAAACCAGGGAACGATATTGTTCATTGCGAGTTTGCGTTTCAGGTAGAACAAAAATAAAAGAAACAGAAATGCCGGGAAATAAACAGCGCCTTCGGGTCGATTGAGGGCAGCCCCTAAAAGAAACAGGGAGGAAAAGGGAAAATCCTTCATCCCGTTTCTCAGTTCTTTATTGAAAACGATCCAGGCTGTGGTAACAAAGAAAAGGGAGACCGATGTTTCCATGCCGCTGACCGCCCAGAAAGAAAGGGCGCCATTCAGGGAGAAAAGAAGGGCGGCAAGGAGACGCTGCCACCGGTATTCCGGATAATATTGAAGGAGAAACCTTGTAAAAAGGAAGAGGGCTGCAAGGGCGAAAAAAAATCCGTATAATTTGCTCATGAATAAAAGGCCGACGCCCAGATATTCCGCGGGAATCAGCATCACGAGGAACAGGAAATTGGAATACCCCTCTATGCGCTCCCCTTCGTTGAATACAAAGCCTTTTCCCTGCGCGACATTCTTTACATAACGGAAGGTGATAAACGGATCGTCATGGGTCCACCCGGAATAATAGATGAGATGAATCCCTGAAAGAATCAGAAAAAGACAAATCGAGATTATTTCAAATTTCCGCATGAAACATTTTTCTATCTTGGACCGAAGATAATTGCGCCAAGACGTATGATGTTCGCCCCCTCTTCAATAGCCACCCTGTAGGAATTGCTCATACCCATGGAAAGATACTGCATGGTGATTCCGGGGATTTGTTTTGTTTTCAAAGTATCGAAGATTTTTTTCGTTTCGACAAAAAAGGGGCGGGCGTCCTCCGGATCCCCTGTAAAGGGACCCATGGTCATCAAGCCTTCCACCCTGACGTTTTCAAGGTCTTTCAAGGAATTGACGAGGGATTCCACATCCTCGGGAAAGACTCCGGATTTGGCTTGTTCCCTGCCGCTGTTGACTTCGATCAGAACGGGCATGACCTTGTTGAGCGCAAGGCATTCGGCGTCAAGGCGTACTGCCAGTTCAAGGGAATCCAGTGTTTCGATCATATCGAAGAGGCGCGCAGCCTTTTTGACCTTGTTTTTCTGGAGATGGCCGATGAAATGCCACTTCGCCTTTTGCCCGATAGCGTTGATCATCGACTCCGCCTCCTGGACATAATTATGCCCGATGCGCGTAACGCCGGCTTCGATCACGGCGATCACCTCTTCGGAGCTGCGGGTTTTGGACGCTGCTTCCAGAATGACGCCCGGGGGCAGTTCCGCGATGATTCGCCGGGCGTTGTCTTTCACTATCGCCAATTTTCCCGTATCATCCGCCATCTTTTCATCCCTTCCGGCTAATCATATTCCGCAACTGGAACAGTTATCAAGCGAGCAGGAAGAGCATCCGGAGGAGGAATCCTCTCCATCGAAGGACTCGCCATCGGAATTACCGGAAACGGAGCCGAAACGCGACAAAATCCGGGACATTTTCCCGCTGTGGCATTTCTCGCATTCATGGGGCTCTTTATTATCAAATCGTTCCAGAAATTCCGTTATGTGTTTGCAATCCGCGCACTGGTATTCATAAACAGGCATGTTACAAATCCCTCCTTTAAAAAATCATAATTTTTTCATCAAATTATCTTCTATTACATATTCGGGGTCAAAACCCATAATGCAACCAATTTGCCAAACTACTGTTCTATTAAAAATACTTATCCCTCCACCAGAGAAAATAGCCCCAGTTATTGGTCGTGTCATAAGGCTCGGAGATAGAATTCATGTTTTTTTCATCGAAATCCGCCCGAAAATCAGCGCCGTTTTCGGAGTTCATGAGGTAGTCATAGGCATTTTTGATATTCTGAAACCGGCGGAGGGTTTCCTTATCTCCGGGATTTTTGTCCGGATGATATTTCATAGCCAGAAGCCACCAGGCTTTTTTGATCTCGGTGACATCAGCGGTTTCGCTCACGCCGAGGATTTTGCGAGCCAGTTTATCCAGGCGCCTCAATTCCAGCGCCCTTGACTGGAAATCATCTTCAGATTTATTATCCATAAACTTATTTTACTAAAACCTTTTCCCTATATTCTTGACTAAACTCATATACTTCTATCATTTGATCAATATTATATTCAAATGATATTTTAAAAAAATATGCCAAGGATAAAATGATGGAAAAATCCGGTGAATTATACAGCGGTTTTTTCGCCGGAATGGCGATCGGGGATGCGCTGGGCGCCCCGGCGCAGGGGTTGAAACCGGCGCGCGTCGCCCAGCTGTTCGGGCTTATTTCTGATTTCCTTGATCCGGATGAGGCGTTCGAGCGCTCCCCTCGTAACTGGAGATCGAAGGGGCTGTATTCCTTTCCCACACAACAGGCGCTTGCCGTTGCCGAGTTTCTGATCATTTCAAACCTGTACGATGCGCGCATGATTCGGGAAATCCTGCTGACTCTTTTTACGGAACGGGGGGGGCTGTATCGGGGGATGGATGAGATTTTCCACAAGGCAATGAACAATACGTCTCTTGGGGGAGATCTCTTTTCAGCGGCGGCGCCCCATCCGGGCATCGGCGCTATATCGCGCTGTCTTCCCCTTGCCTTGTTTTTCAAAAACAATGACGAAGAACTGCGCCGCGCAATAATAGAAACCTCTTTATTGACTCACAACGATCCCAGAGCTATAGCAGGAGCTGCAGCCCTCACAAGGGTCGCCTCCCTCCTGATCCGCGATCCGAACCTGCCGAAAGAAAAACCGGAAGAGATGATCGAAGATATCCGCCATTTTACCCGAAAAAGCGAGGAATTTCTTCAGGATCATTACAGGGAACATCTTCCCGCTGCGGATATGCCTATACCCCTGTACTACGCCATGAGCGATTCCCTGCGTATTCTTCCTATGTGTTTGAAGGAAAAAAATAAAGACCTGGTAAAACAGACTATTCTAACCGAGGCGAACAGACATCAGCCTCCATTCGGGATCAGCGTTGTCAACCAGGATTTCGCCCCCTCTGCGGTATGCTATCTCCTTTACGCGCTTCTCACATCCCGCACATTTGGAATGGGCGTTCTGGATGTCATAAATGAAGGGAAAGAATCGAGGGCGATGGGGGCGTTGATCGGCGGGCTTTCAGGCGTCAGGTTCGGAAGGAGCGTTCTTCCGGAGGGATGGCTCGATCAGATAGAAAACTCGGATCAGATTATCCTGAGAGGAAAAGAACTGTACCAGGGATTTCCCGATTGGAACGAGAGAAGGGATTTCATCCTTCTGGAAAGGGAATTCACGGAAAAGGAAGGAGAGGAAATCCGCAGAAGAAGAGAGGGATGGATGCGCGAAAAGGAACGGGCGAAAGAGAGAGAGAAAACCAGCCGCGCTTCAAAGATGAAACAAACCAGCGGGATCAATCCGAATCTGCCGCCCCAGGAGGATGCGCCTTTTGCGCCGCCTCCATCGGTTGTATTTGGAAATGATCCGCCTGATCCGTGGAAAGTCAAAAAGGACAAAGCCCTCCGGGGAAGAAAACGGATCGAATGGAAGGAGAACAGGAGAAGGAGTAAAAAGAGGGATGACGAAGAATGATTTTCTGAGGAGGCGCGCATCGGTTTTCCGATTATACAAGTTGCAATGTATTCAAAAACGCTTTTTTACCACGGGGAGCGCGGGGAAATAAAAAAATTTTTTACATGATACTTGAAAATCAGCCGCAGGTTATGAAAAAGTTCTCCCCGATACGGATACCGAGCGTTCCCGCGGCGCTTCCCTGATTAACGGCGATCTCCAGGCAACCGGTGGAGCCCCAGTATGCCAGAAGCGCCCCGGATTCGACATCACCATAACCTTTGGATACTCCATGTATTTTTCCGCCTTTGATGTCTATAACCGCCCGGCATTCATCCCAATCCTTTTCCAAATCGCGAGGCGTCAGATTCGTTATCAGATTTCCAAAGTGATCAACATAAACAATCCTGCCTTCCAGAACGCCGTTTTTCACGCCGGCGTTCTCGAATAAATCAAGCCGCGCCATATCCCGGCAAGGGGGACCGAACTTTTCCATATCTACGCCCGAGGCGAGATACGCGGCAGCGGGGGCAAAGACATCCCTTCCCTCGAATGTCGCGCCATGTCCCTGGTTCCGGAATGCGGGATTTTCGATAAACCGGCATGATAAGGCTTCGGAACGTAATGCTACATAGGTCAGAAGTCCGTTATCCGGCGCGATAAAATACCGGGCGCCGTCAAAGGATGCCAGGCGTTTCCGGGAAGTTCCCACTCCAGGATCCACAACGCAGCAGAAAACCGTTCCTTCCGGGAAATCGCGATAACAGCTTGCGAGAATGAAGGAAGCGGATTCAACATGATGGGGATCGATATGATGCGTTATATCCACGATATCAACATGGGGCGCGATACCCTTGATGACGCCTTTCATGGAGGCAACAAACCAGTCTTTGGATCCGAAATCCGTCAAAAGGGCAATAATGGATTTTTCTGCAGATTCTTTTCTATTATTCATCTTTTGATCCCCTCTCTTACGGGAACGGAAAAGGTTTGCCAGGAATTTTCAAATCTTTCGCCGGTTTGGAAAAGGATGACGAGCGGGGCGCCCCTGTGGTCGAAAACCCGGAGTCTGTTCCAGGAAAGATACAGACACCATTCGGGTCTGGCGAAAAACCCCTTTCTCACAAGAAGCAGGTGATAATCATAGGGCGGATCACTCGGGTTGATCTGCAAATCTCTCCTGATTTTCCCCCAATCCTGCAGGAGATTGAATACCTCATCGTGCAGGGCGAGCGTTTTGATGCGGGATGAAGTGGGAAGTTCATTCAAGACATCCAGAACGCGGCTGTTCACCGCCTCGCCCCAGTAGGTTGTTTCCATTCCCTTTTTATAGGCGCCGCGGATTCCTCCGATGAAAATATTGAAATAAGAAAGCGGAAACGGGTGGCTGATTCCGATGGAGAAAATACCAGTTGTCAAAACGAGGGCTATGGAGACAATGGGGAAAATGCGATTCCATTTTTCGGATATTCTGAAATCCGAATTTCCTGTAGTCCTGAATCCGGCGAAGAACGCCCCCAAAAAGACTGGAAGATTCTTTTGCAGAAAAACCATGCCCACGCCCGCCAGGAGGGCGAGAAACAAAAAGGCGGGTATAAAGAGACGGACGCCGTCGTATTTGGGGGATGATGGGGCTGCGGATAATGTCAGCGTGAACAGCGCTCCCCAGAGAAAAAGGGCGCCAACCGGATTCTTACGAAGAAATTGAAGGGCGCCAGCCACGCCTGTAAGTATAAAAAAGAGAAACAGCGGAGGGATGGTCAATACAGCAAGGATAAAAGGATAATGCCAGGGGGCAAGGGTGGAGCCGTAATTGTATTTCTGCCCGAAATAAAAAACCGCAGTAAACTGGTGCGCGATAAAAAAAGCGATATATTCCAGTAAACGCCGGAATGTATCATGCCACAACCAGGGCCAAGTCAAAATCATAACCAGCGGTGATAAAAACGCCATGGAAAAAAAGTTATTCCCATACTTTTTCCGATGATACAGATGCGCCCAAGGCAAAAGAATCATGGGAAGAAAAAGGCAGTTGATCTTTGTATTCAGGGCGAGTCCAAAGACAACGCCCAGGGCTACGCTCCATCGGGGACGCTCCATGCCTTTGAGAAAACAATACATGACCGCCATGTGCATGAAAACTGTGATGGTTTCCGATGCCGCAATATGAGCGTGTCCGAATATTCGGGGCATCAGGGCGTACGCCGAAACGGAGAACGCCGCCGCGCCTCTTCCAAACGATTTCAACATAAGGATGTAAATCAAAACAAGGGTAAGGGAAAAAGCGAGGGCTGATGGAATTCTCAGGGAAACAAGGGGTCCAAGGAAGGGCGAGAACATGGCATGAGAAATTCCGAGCGAAATCTTCACCACAGAGGGGAGTTCACGAATCTCAGACCAGACTTGATCGATAGATTCCCGGGAGAAAGGGCGATTGCGAAGGAGAAAAAGATCAGAAAGCCATCGGGCGGCGCTGCGGGATGGTTCGTAATAATACGCCTCATCCCAGGAGAGCCCGTAATCCAGGCAGGAGAGAAGAACAAACGCCTGAGTAAGGAAGAAAAGGAGAAGGAGAAAAACAATATCGCCTTTTTTCAATGTCCAGGTTTCCGAAGAGCTTGACAGAAAATTATGGGAAACGGAAAGGGAGGAATCATCACCGGAACAAGGAGCGGTCCTCTCCGTTTTTTCTGATGATTCCTCCATTTCAGATAAATCCCCAAAACCGATAATAGCCAAACTATTATCCTGTTATTTTTGGGCAGGTTCGGGAAGAGCGATAGGAAGGACTTCTTCCAACTGCTCATGAGGCCGGGGAATGACATGAACGGAGACCAGTTCCCCCACCTTGCGCGCAGCGGCGGCGCCGGCGTCAACGGCTGCCTTGACCGCAGCCACGTCTCCTCTCACAAGCGCCGTGACATATCCTCCGCCGATCTTTTCATAAGCCACCAGCGTAACATTGGCAGCCTTGACCATGGCATCCGCCGCCTCTATCGTTCCCACAAGACCTTTGGTTTCAATCATTCCGAGAGCCTCTTTCATAATCCGATACCTCCTGATTTATCGCGTAAAAAGCGGTTTCAATCCGTTAAGATCAATGAATAACATCCGAAGCTTTAATGAGGGGCGAAATAAAAGTCAACGACTTTTGTATGAGTGCACATCACTTTTCTTGGTGAAGAAAGGACAAAGGAAACGGGGTCAAACCCTATAAAAATCCAGGTATTGTTGCATAAATATATCTAAAATGACAA